>CAZGEP010000023.1:0-16154 GCA_964524955.1 uncultured Planctomycetota bacterium
CCTTCCCAAGCAGAATAAGTGCCTGGGTGGCCCGCGGTGAAGCTCCGAGCCGTACATATCTACTGATTTCCGGATCGCTGCCGGGTTCGTCTTTGCGACTGCTTCGAATAATCGACAATGCAAATTCTTTTATTGATGGAACAACAGGGACCTCACGGGCAAGCTCCTGCATGGCAATAATGGTTTCCGGATCCACGACCTGTTTGATGTCCGTGGAAAACGTTCCCGTGGTGCAGTATATAATCTGTTCCTCTTCTTTGTCTGTCGGAAAACTCTGTTCAATCATTGTCAGAAAACGGTCAACCTGGGCTTCGCCCAGGGCAAACACGCCTTCCGTATCCAGCGTATTCTGGGTGGCAATCAGAATAAAGGGTTTGGGAAGAAAGTAGGTCTGACCGCCCATACTTACCTGCTTTTCCTGCATGACCTCAAGAAGCGCAGACTGCGTTCGAGCCGGGCTTCGGTTGACCTCATCCGCCAGCACCAGGTTGGCAAAGATGGGGCCCTTGAAAAACCGGAAATGGCGTCCCTTTCCCTCCTTGTCATTTTCCAGGACTTCGGTTCCGGTAATGTCCGTGGGAAGCAGGTCAGGGGTAAACTGGATTCGACCGTAGTCCAGGCCCATGACATCCGCCATGGTCTTGACGATCAGGGTCCGGCCCAGTCCTGGAAATCCCTTGAGCAAAGCATGGCCACGAGCAAAAATCGTTGTCAGCAGATGATTGATGGGTTCCGTCTGACCGACAACCGCTTTGCTGAGTTCATGTCGAATACTATGGTAGTTTTCGTAAAATTTTTCAACCGTGATAGTCTTGGTGTCCGTCATTTTGTTTCTCCAGGCAGAACACGTAATACTCTTGCGGATCCCCAGTTCGCGACATCTCCAAGGTCCAGATCTCCGCCGTTGGTCACCTTGAGCGTAAGAATCTTCACACCTTGAATCGGTACACGAACTTTCTTGGGTTCCGGATCCGTCCCTTTTATCAGCGGACTTTTATACAATTCCTTGCCGTCACCCAGCACGTGAAAGACTACACTGCCCCGATCTCCCATGCTGGTATCAATCCCGATTTCGGACCGGAATTCCTTGTAGCGCTTGTTGATATCATAGGAAATTTCGGAATTCGAATGAACACCGATTCCCCATGGATATCGCCGTCCGGCAATAGACAACTCATCCTTCTGGCAACTCCGGTTGATCTGATACGGCTGCGGCGGAGCCAGCGTGGTCTTTTCCACGACCTTGACGGGTTTGAGTTGCGAAAGATACTGAACCTTTCCGCCCTGGACCTGAACCTGGGATATTTCATCCAGGTTAATCTGCACAAAGGCCTCCTTGTTCCATTGCGGCCGCAGATACCATTTCTTGAACCTGATGTTGTCGAGTTTTCCCTTGATCAGACTGCCGTCTCTGCAGCTCGCGTAAATCAGCAGCTGGCCGGTCCACTTATCTTCCCTGATCTTTGTCGTGTCCGCCAGCCGAACGCCTTTAAGATACATGATTTTAATAGGAATCACCTGAAGAAGGTCGTCGATATCCAGCATAACATGAGTCCGCTGAAACTCCCGCAGCACACCCGAGTACACCGACCCCCGCCGGTCAATTACATAATCATTAAAACGTGTCTTTTTCGCAGCTTCACTCTCAACCAGGCCTTCCGCCTTCAGACCGCTGTACCCGGACATGGGCAGCGCTACAAACCCCTTGAGTCCCTTCAGGTCAAATTTCACGATCCCGGCCACGGAAGTCTCTGATACAACGGCATTGGCCTCATTGGCTACAATCTTGGCTCGAAGACGACTGCCGTTGACAAAGCGAAACTCCTGGGTACCGCTCTGAATCAGCAGCGGGTTTCTGCCCAGAAAGGTGATTGCCACAATGTCTTCAAACTGGATAATCTGCTCCTTACCGGTCGGCAGAAGCACGGACAGGCTTTTCCCCTGATCCTTAATGCTGTTGACCATACCGTAAACACGCTTGTTGTTGTAGAGCCATATCTCTTCGGCACAGAGAGGCCCGAATCCAAGCCCCATCATGAAAAAGACAGTCAACAATATCATGGTGGTTTTCTTCACTGTGTGTTCTCCTTCTTTTTATCCAGTATTGCAGCATAATACGCAGATAAAAGATCTTTGTATTTATCAGGAAACCCTTTTTCCAGGGCACGCAGCATGATGTTTTTAACTTCATCCGGCATCGTAGTGTCGGCTTTGAGAATTTCCATCATATGTTCGGCGGAACGCTCTTTCTCAAACTGATCCTGGGTTTTTTGTTCCATATCTTCGGGCTTCTTGACGGCCACGACTACCTGTTTTTCCCGCTCTTCCAGAAGCGTTTTAAGATTGAGGATAATATTCGCAATCCGTTCAGACCGTTCGGTGAAAGCAGGAAGACTCTCCTCTGTCAGCGAAGCAATGTCCAGTTTATCCGCAAATTTCAAGTTGGCTAGACTCTCCCCCACGGATTCATCCAACGCCTCTTTGGCCTTGTCTGTAATGGCATCAATACGCTTGCGTGCTTCACGTGCCAGCTCAACCATTTTCGTGTAATTCGCAACCGTATTGGATTTGTTTTTCTCTTCCATGGCTTTGATTACATCATTCGCGGGCTTCTGCTTAACATAGCGCGTGGTTTTGCGCAATACATCTTTCTGAATCAACCGGACCTTGCTCAGTCCGTAAAGCCCCTCCACTGCGGCATCCAGGTTTTGCTCGCGGAACAGGTATTTCCGGTCAAACGCATCGACTCCGTTTCGCTTGCGGTTCTCTGCAACCACATCTGTAACAATCTTTTTCAGGGATATATGATCCAGCAGGTCCTTTAGCGTTTCCATGGTATCCGCCTGAATCTGCTGTGTTCCGTTTCCAAGCAGGCGCTGGGTAATCAATTGATTTGACTGGTTAAACTCCTGTTTGGCCATCTTGAGCATATGCGGAATTACAGTATCTTCGGCTTTTTTCTTTTCCGCTTCCTTGATCGCAAAATCCAATGCAGCCAGGGAGGACTTCTGATACTCGCTGATAATTCCGTTTTTCAGTGTAATATATCTGGGCATTTCCTTCTTGGAGCTGTTCTTGGCCAGGTACTTGGTCCGGGCATACGTACTGTCCTGTATTTCCCATGCCGTGTTAATGGCCTTGGACAGAACATCTGTGCCGGTTCCGCGCAAATTTTCAAGAAGTTCTTCGGCTGTGGGGACATGTGTGCTCTGGGTCAACGCGCCCTCGGAATCTTCACTTTCGTCATCTTTCGGCTTTTCGCCATCTGCAACAGCGGTCTTGCCGGGTAATTCCAGTTTTCCAAGATCTTCGTTGGGAACCATGGCCAGGACGATCTTCTTGTCCTTGGTCACTTTCTGCCCGGCACCGATAAATCCGCCCTTGACAATATCCAGGGCATGAAGCGCGGCCTTCTGATTATTAATAATCTGGTCCGGCTGATTGTTTCGGATCTTTTTGGCGGCCTGGTTCAGATTGTCATTTACCCGATTGCTCCGCAGAGTCTTGTAAGCCGTATCCAGCGGAAGACGAATGGAATGCCGATTCTGTTTTTTCGCCTTAAATTTCATATGAACCAGTTGTTTCTCCAACTCGGTTTCTGTGTCAAATATAGTCTGCTGTCGCTTTCCAAGTGTAATCAAAGCTTCCTGTGCTTCATCCGAAACATCCTCAATTTCCAGACCAATAAATTTCGGAGCAATTTCCATTGTCAGATCCAGGACCTCCTTCTGCTCCTCATGGAGAATGGTGGTCCGGACCGTGGACATCTGAAGATCGCGCCAGTCAAAGAGCTTCTTCAGCACCCGTTCCAGGTAAAGAAGCGCCATTTTCTGTTCATTGATAAACTTCTTCATAGCGGTTTCGCGGGTAGTCTTGAGTTTTCCGGGAATGGATTCCGCAGCGGTTCTGGGTTTGGTACCGCGAATCTTCTTGTCCACTTCGGGATGATATTCTTTGGTGACTTTGTTCACACAATCTTTGATCACGCCCAGTCGCACAGACATGAATTCCCGCGACATATTATTCAGTGTGTATTTGTCTGTAATATCCTGCAGAAAGATCTGCATGGAACGGGACGCACGAATGGACATGGACTGCTTGTCGTCCATATCCACCCACAGTTTGTCGTTCTCTTCACCGGTTCCCTTTTTCAACCACTGCTGCGAAAGCTTCCAGGACTTGAGTTGATTCTCCCATGCAATACGCGCTTCGGTCTCAATCCGTTTGGCCTCTTCAATGGCCTGACGGTGAAATTCACTGGGCTTGACCAGGCTGATCCGGTATTCCGCGGATGTGACCTTGCCACGACCGGTCGGATTGATATCCTCAACGACCACATAATATTTCAGGAGTCCCTGCTTGGGCAGGTCGGTCTTTCTCAGTTCCCAACGAAAGCGTTTCGAAAAATCCTTCTTGCCTGCCGGGTTCATCGGTCCGGTAATCTTATCCGTCAGGATCCGAGGATCGCCGTCATCCACCGTGTACATAAAGGCAACCTTTTTCAGGCCAAAGTCATCTTCGGCTTCAAAGGAAATATCTACCGTCGCTCTGCCTGTTGAAACCAGATCCGTTCCCGGAGCCAGAAACTGCACAGACGGCTGGTTATCAGGCAACACCCGAATGTCGTACTCTTCGGGCTTGGCTTCCCGGTACCCGTGTTTTTCATAGAGTTCAATTTTATATCTGCCATTTTTCTGAAGCAGCAGCTTTTTTTCAAAAAGGGTTTCGCTCTTTTTGGTAAGCTCTTCCGGCTCGCTGCCTTCGAGGATAAACAGGGCTTTTTTCAGTTCCATGGAGGATTTAAATTCGATCCGCACCTTGGTTCCCTCCAGCCCGTACAGCTGACCACCTTTGACTTTCTTATCCGGAATTCCGGCGTACGATGGATAATCATAATGGACCACAATCTCTTCCAGATACGGCCGGTTTACAATCTCAATAGTCTGATCAAATGTGCGGAAATCACCGCCTTCAATGTAGAATTCCAGTTGTTCGGTTACTTCGGAAAAGTTGTATCCAAATGAACCGTCGTCCCGCACACTCACCTTTTCCTTAATCCAGTATCCGGTGGACTCGCCCCGATAGGCCAGGGTTACCTGCGGGGGAATTATGCCCGTTATGTTACCATTGATGTCAATGGACTCAAACTGGGGAATGGTCCAGCCCTTTTCCGGTTGTTGAATCTTAATTGTAGTCTTGTGCGGCCACCGCACTCGCGCAAACGGGTTGAAAAAACGCTGACATCCGATTATAAAATACTCGTTAAACAGCACCGCACCCGCAATAAAGGCCACCGCAACAATCATGGCGGTCCGGGTCCAGTGATGGAGACGGTTGAACTTGAATGCTTCCGCTTGAGTCGCTTTTTCCAGAACCGGCTTGATCTTACTTACAGCTTCATCGACAAGTTTGCCTCCCCGTTCGGTCTCGATTTCCTGAATGGATTCCTTCTGCTGAAGTTCATAGTAATCCAGCAGCATACCCTCTTCCGGAGGCATGACCGAATCCACGAACAGCAGGATTTCCTTGTTCGACCACGAACGCTTGAGCGGACGAAGCAATGTAAACCAGGCCGTGACACCCAAGACTCCCAGATAGACCGCAAGCAGCAACAGACGCACAAAGGTGCCCAGATGGACCCACCAGTCAACGACAAAGACGATCGGCAGGATGACCAGTCCGAGAATCACCAGCCGCGAGATGCCTGCCTTACAGAGCATCACTTTCAGATGGTTTCTGAACCAGCTGCATATCTTTCTGATTTCATTACTTTCCATTGATCTTACCTTTCATAAATGGGAAGATATCCATACGGAGCCTGAAGCATAATCGCAGTCAGTGCTGTCGGATACATCACATTGTCGTGCTCATCCCAGAACTCACCGTCTTTTCGCTGCATCGCCTTTAGCACACGGATGGTTTTCTGAAAAAACGGAATCCAGTATTCATCTCCAACCACATACATACCCAGGCTCGCGTAAAACGTTCCGTATACAAAATATCTGCGTTTGAGAAGGTCTTTTACGGTATAACGGTCGTATTCATAAGCGATACGGTTAACCGTCGCTGGAATCCGGGGATGCGAGACATCTCCCTGCTGGCAGAGGGCAATCACTGCTGTTCCGCTCAGCCGGGGCGATGAAACCAGTCCCCAGTACCGGTACCGGAATGTACCGTCCGGTTCCGCACATCTTTCAATAAAACGGACACCTTTTTTTATGGTTTTGATGGATACCGTGTATCCGGATTTCTTGGCGGTCCGCAGCACCCACAGCATGGTCGCGGTCACGGACATGTCGCTGTGACCCTCGGTGGAAAACTGATACCGCCAACCGCCGTCCAGGCGCTGCGATTCATGGATCGCCTGAATGCCCCGGCCGAGTTTGTCCCGGGTCTCCGGATGCCATGGAAAATCCCCGACCGCCAGCAGCAGGGCCAGCGTGGCATAGGCATGTTCGTACATAGGCCCCAGCGGATTGGATCCCTTGCCTGCAATGATTCCGTTGTCCTTGGCATTGCGCAGCAGAAACTCCAGCCCCTGGGACAAATGCTTGCCGTATTTCCCAATATTCGGCCGACTGCCTTCGGCCATAAACGCCAGACAGACCAGAGCGGTCACGCCGGTGTTGGACGGAAACTGTGTGTCCGACCATCCGCCGTCCGCATCCTGATTGCTGGCCAGGTATTCCAATGCCCGGTCTTTCATTTTCACGACTTCCGGCGTCATGAGTTTGCGCGGCATGGTACTGCGTTCGGTTTTTCGCGGAAGCACCAGAAAGGCCGGATCTTTTCCCGGAAAAGACGGCCCCTTCTGCCGTTCCTTTTCCAGAAGAAGCTTGTCTGCCACATCCCGCTTATCCACCTTTTTCTTTGCGTCTTCTTGGGCAGCTGCCTTTTTCGGATCAGGTTTCTTGGCAGCTGCCTTTTTCTTCGCAGCCGAGCCGATGGCGACGCAGATCAATACCGCTACCACAAAACAGAACACAAATTTCAAAGCGTTTGTTTTCATAAAAGACCCCATAGTTTCCGTAAACTCCACTCTCCGCATATCAGTACCAGGAATAAGATAAGAAATGTCAGACCGTCCCACAGTTCAACAAGAATGGTTTTGGTAATCTGCTGCGGTTTCTTGGGTATTTTTTCGATCAGTGTCTGCACCTTGTCCATATTCTTGTAGTCAAAATACTCGCCCTTGGTCATGGAAGCAAGGTTCTGCATGGCTTCCAGATCTGCGCTGGTGTCTTTGGCTTCCAAAGATTCCATCTTGATTCGGAAGGCGTGGCTCACTTCAAAGAGCGGTTTGGCTTCGGAATCTGCGTTGGGTGCGGCCTGACGGCACTTAATCAGCATGCTTCCCACGCGTCGCGCCCGGTAATGGCCGGTGTAGCGCATTTCTCCTCCGGCATCCGGTTTCATTCTCACCATCCGCTTGTCCTTGCTGGAACTCGTTACCGCCGCAAAGACCGGCTGTCCCTTGAGCTGGGCCATCAGGGCCGGATCCAGAACCCGCAGGTCGATTTTCACGTCTTCACCCGGTGCATACACCAGCCGGTCCGTATCCAGGGCCACCTGCTGCTGTGTGCCCTTGAGACGGGTTTCGCCCATGTACCGGATCGCCCGGACCCAGAATCGGTCATATTCAAAATTTTCAAACGGAAAATGCCATTTCCACAGACTGTTGATACCGGAATACAGAACGGCTCCCTCTCCGTACCGCTGAATGGCCATGATGCATTTTCCCGGAATCTTTTCAGCGCCCGATGTCTTTTCCAGCAGGGTAATGGCCGTGGATTTCACATGCTCAACCGGATGGTGCCACATAAATTGGGGAAAGGTTGACCATACGTCTTCGTTGGTTTTGCTGTCATTGGAAGCCAGCATGATCGGATGGCCCTTGCCCATGGGTGTCCGCTTGACACGGAACGGATTCTCAAATGTCTTGAAATAATTGGGCAGCTGATTCTTGTCAATCTCCACTGGCAGCATATTCCGGGCTCGAACCGCATGGACCTGGATGAATTTGGCCAGACCGTAATTGCGGCCCGCAACCACAATCAGGCCGCCGCCCTTTCGCACCATGTTCTCAATCGCTGTTATCTGTTGTGTACTGATCTTATTGGGATTGGCATCAAAAAGAACCAGCACGTCGTAGTGTCGCCATCCTTCCATGGTCTTGGGTAGCCGTTCGATGTTCTTGTTTCCCTGCTGCACATAGTCCACGTCACAGGACTGAAGAAAACAGGAGAGCTCGACCACCGGATCCCGAAGCAGGGCCGGTATCATAAAGAAATACTCCCGGGTGGGTTTGGATGCAATGACCATCACCTTGAGCGTTTTCTTAACCACCTTGACATGCACAATGGTCTTATTGTTCTCTGTATTGATCTCATCCCTGTAAACGGGTAACTCAATCTTAAACTCGCGTGTTCCCTCGGTCTCCGGAATCATGGCCAGGCTGATATGGCCGGTTCCCCGCTCCAGCGTCACCCGTTTGGTATTTACTTTCTTACCTTCTTCGAAAAGTGTAATTTCTGTGGACAGACGATTACGGATCTGGTTGGTCACCTTGACATTGAATATCAGCACGTCACCCAGGCTGGCTTCTGCCTCCACATCCACCTCGTCGATACGCAGATCCCGCAGTGGAAATTCGGTTCCGGTAACCACTGTATGGACTGGAACCAAGGCGTTAGCCGCCTGCTGAGCGGCCTGCTCAATCTCTTTGCCGCCGGTCTGCCTGCCGTCGCTCATCAGAACAATGCCTGAAATCTTATGAGAGGAGAGGTTGCGCATCACATCCGAAAGGCCATCACCGATATTCGAATACTCCCCCTTGGCTTCAGGTGTTTTTTTGAAGATTTCCTGAACCGTCATGGGCGCCTCATCCTTGGATTCGCGGTGCGGCAGTTCCCGCAGCAACCGCATGGTATCGGAAAAGGTAAAGACCTTGACCCGGTGCGAAAGTGTCAGATCCTTCTGCAGTTTGTTCAGAACCTTCTGGCAGGTTCCGAACCGCTTTCGCTCGTCCTTGGGCACCCCCCGCAGCAGGGGATTGTCACGGGTATCCGGAAAATCCATACTGCTGGATTCATCCACGAGAAAGGCCACCACCGGAAGACGTTCCTTTACCTGCTTCCAGTATACCGCAGGCCGGGTAATAGCCAGCAGTGCCAACACGCCGACAACAATCCGCAAAAACCACAGGATCCGTCTCTGCCACGGCGTCAGCTGACGCGCCTGCCTGGCTTCTTTACGATATAAATACCGATAAAAAACAGCAAGTCCGACCGCAACGACCGTAACAATAATCAGTAAAAATTGACCACCCAGTATTTCCGGTTTCACTGGCCTGATTCTCCTTCCTCAAGTGGTTTCTGTTCATCGGCTCTTCTGCGGCTTCCATAACGCGCTGCAAGAAAAGATTCCACCGTGATCGTGATCACGAGAAACCAGAATATCCACGGCGCCAGCTCTGTCACGGAATAGAGTTTGGAGACAATCTCCTCAATGGGTCTGTCCGGACCGCACCACATCCATCCGCCCCCGCCGAACGCATTCTTAAAGTCGCCTTTATCCAGCTTCTTCAAGTTGCTTTCATTGGACCGCTGATTTACAACAAACCGCCTTCGCGCCAGCACTTCCGGCGGTGTGTCCATTACCTGATAGATTCCATTTTGCACAGTGTCCTCGAATCTCAGTTCATACTCGTCGTTTTCTTCATTAATCTCGTGAGGTGTTACCCGAACCTTGTTGCCAGCCGGAGTTTTGAGCAGCATATGTCGCGTGCTGATATATATGGGCTGCTTGAAAACCTCTCCGGTCTGCAGGTTCACGCCTTTGTCCGGGTTGCCCACCAGGTAGCGAACCATTTCCTGGACCAGAATCGGAAACTCCATGGTTGCCGGCACATAACTCCAGCTGATTCCGGCCGTGGTCGTGGAAAGAAGCACCTTGCCGTTGCCGGAGTCTTTTTCAATATAAAGGGGGATTTTGTTGGTCAGATTCAGGACCACACGACTCTCGGGATGGCCTTTTACGCTAATATACTCCAGCACCTTGGAATCCTCGTTCACATTCTGACTGACGTGTGCCAGCGCCGGGTGTGCTGAAACGCCATACCGTACAACCGGCGGACCTTCTCCGCCTTTGGCCGAGACTTTTTCTTCCAGCTTACAGGGAAGGATTCCGTTGCCTTCTTCATACAAAAATTTATTGTAATCATAGATATTGACATCTGGTCCAAGGAAAACCCACAGCGATCCGCCCTGAAGCACATACTGCTTGAGGTTGGCGCTCAGGGCTTCATCCAGGGAACTGATTTGCGTCAGTATAATGACCGGATAGCTTTCCAGGTTTTCATAGGAAATCCGCGTAGGATTGATAATTTTAGCGGAGAATCGCGAAACCTTGGCCATCCCCGGATAACTCGGCGGTTCCACAGCCTTGGCGATAAACGAACTCTCTTTTTTCAGATACGATGACGATGCATCCGCCTGACCGGGCAGCGAAGCCAGCGGGTCTCCGGTTGAACCGGCGGCCACTTGCGTTTCATCCAGAATCAGCACCTTGAAACTGGCCGGCACACTGCACAGATAGGCCCGTTTATTGTCGATCTGATGACGGTCACCTTCCAGCTCTACTTCAACCAGGTGTTCGCCTGCATTCAAAAACTGATGGTCAAATTCAAGGATCTGCTTTTCCTTTGTTGGATCCAGGTCGCGCAATCCCTTCTTGATCCCGTCCACCATAAAGGCCAACGTGGGCTTGCTGTCATCCGGCGGCGTACCCCAGACCTCAACTTCTGCGTGAAATTTGACCGGCATTTCCGTGGTCAGCACGTAATCCTCGGGCCGAAGCTGCGTAACCATGAAGTTGAACTCCATTTCCGCACCCACATCCACAAGAAAGACCTTGCAGTCTCTTTCGATCTCAGCAAATGATTTGGATGCATCTGCGGTCTTTCCTCCCGGCGGAACCCATGAATTCTTCTGAAAATCGGAAAAGATATACACTTCCGGATTTTCCAGTTTTTCATCCGTGATAAACTTCTTAATCATTACCAGTGCGTCGCTGACCGGACAGGAACCCAGGCCCGGACGCAGTGATTCCAACCGCGCGGCAGCCGTATATACATCCGATTCCTTTTTGACCAGCATTTCCGGACGGCTGCTGAAATGCGCCACCGATACCCGGCTCTCTTCGGGCAGCTCCCGGACCAGGCTCGCGGCCCGTTTCTGAGCCAGCCCGAATGCCGTGGTCACCCCAACCTGCTGATTCATACTTGCGGTTCCGTCGATCAGCACCACCACATCGCGTTTACCGGCATCCCCGATCATGCCTCGCTGAAGCATTGGTCTGGCAATGGCCAGCGCCAGAAAGAAAACAGCCAGTGAACGCAGCAACAGCAACATCCGGTCCTGTTTTCGGATCTTCTTTTCTTCTTCATTGTTCAGTAAAAATCGAATGGTGGGAAGGTCGATCTGACGTTTGCGCCTTCGGAAGAGCCAATCAATAATGAATGGCAGACTTACCAGTGATAATGCTAAAAGCATCCATGGATTGCCGAAAAGAGAAAACAAAAAATTTCCCATTTACTTTCCTCGAGAATTTAAAAGGTACGCCTGATAAGGTATTAGATACTACTCAGAAACCACTTCAGAAAACAGTAAAATATCAATGGTATACTAACGGAAACCGGAGTCGTTGAAAAAAACTGGAATAAAAACCAAATAATTTTAAGCTAAAATCTTCTATAAGGCAACACCAGCGACAAACCTTCCGGCTTAATGGATTATGTATTGGCATTCTTTTAGTGTACTTTCAAAGTCAATTATGTCAAGTCTGTTTTTTCAATATAATCGTGTAGAGAGAGAAAATTAAACATTCGGTTCAATACTACAGTAGTATAGAACAAACACATCAACTGATGCAGGGTTCTTTTAAATCATGAAAGGAATACTCTTTTGATTTTTATGCTCAAAACCAGGCTTCTCCCCCCATTCCTGATGCTGTTCTTTTTTTTGCTGACCCATCTCTGCAATGGCGCAGAACCGGAAACCACAGACAACGAAAAAGCATTCACCGCTTTTTCCGCCTCGACCAAGCTTCCGGTTCTCCGGGTTCCCTGCCTGGACAAAGGCCCGGTAATCGACGGAAAAGTCGACAAGCTCTATCAGGAGAAGGGAAAACCCATCACACTCAAATACCTCAACGGCAGCAAGCGCAAGCCGGTCAATCCCACCACCGGCTATATCCTCTCCGACAAAGACCACCTGTATATTCTGACCATCTGCGAAACACCTTTTCCGGATGCCGTCTTTGCCAAACAGCGACGTCGCGATTCCTCGGTATGGACAGACGAAGTGGTTGAAATCTTTATTGATCCATCCAACATGCGCCAGGACCTCTACTACCAGATCAGCGTCAACCTGCTGGGCACAACCATGGATGCAAGAAACCGCAGCGACAAAACCTGGAATCCGGACCTGGAAGTGGGAACATCCAAGAAAAAAAAGGAAAAACCCCGGGCATGGATCATGGAAATGAAAATTCCGTTCAAAGACCTGGTGGATGATCCTGAAAAAATCAACACGATCTGGTCCCTGAACCTCAACCGGACAGCCCGGCGTGAACCCGTGCCTCCCGAGACATCCGATGATGTGGACATCGAAGACACAGCCTGGTCTCCCACGTATTCAGGAAGTTCCCACCGGCCGCAGATGTTCGGCTACCTGTGGCTGGACGCCGGAACAATACTCAACCTGCCCGGCAGTGAGTCGGAAACCGGACCTGTGTCCGTGGAAGACGAGGAACCGATTCCGGACGCGGCCATCCCGGAAGTACTGCTTGACGAATCAAAAATTGTGGAAGAATACGCGGTCAAACGCAAAACCGACACCTTTGCGTTTGCGAAAAAACCCGTACTCACCCGAAAAAAAGATACCGTCAGCATTGAATTTGAAACCCAGACTCTGTGCGACGTGTGCATCACCATTGAAGACAGCCAGAGAAAAATCCTCCGTCACCTGGCGTACGGCCTGCTCGGCCCCAACGCGCCGGCACCCTTTGTAAAAAACTCAAAACACCAGGTCATCACCTGGGACGGCAAAGACGACAACGGCCGGTACCTGGCAGACTCGGATACAGACTATGCCAAACTCACGGTCCGCGTCTCCCTGGGCCTTACCCCCCGGTATGAACGAAGTCTCAGCTGGTCGCCGCACAAACGCGTAGGAACCAACCCACCGGTCATTCATGCTGCCAAAGAGGGCGTGTATGTATGCGAAAGCAACTTTACAGAGCAAATCCGGCTCTTTGACCATGACGGCAATTACATCCGCACAGTCTATCCCTTTCCCGCTGCATCGCTTACGAAAATCCGCGGTATCAAATACATGTGGTTTCCGCAGGATGGAAAAAAACTGCCCCTGAAATTCGGCCACCCCCAGTCCACGCTGCTGACCAGCACCCGCCTGGCATGGGGCCGTTCCTGGCCGACAGGCTTTTCTCCGGAATCCGGCAGGGCCATGACCTTTCGTCCGGCATCGGACAATTCCCCCCCAATGGTCTACATTCTCAATCAGCGGCTCAACCGGGTTCCGACCCGCCTGACAGACAAGGTCGTCCGGCTCAACGGTCCGGTCACGGCATTTCCGACCGGAGTCGGACATGTGCCCTCGGTAGCGCCGTCCAGCATCGCACTCAGCCCTGACGGCAAATGGATGTACATGACCGGATATTTCTTTGCATTTAGCAGCGAAGCATTTGGGGGAATTGATACGCTTCACGGCGTAGCCCGTATGGATCCCGAAGGCACCAAAGGTCCGCGGCTCTTTCTCGGCAGCATGCGGCGGAGAAAATACGGATCCGACAATACTCGCTTTCACATCCCCTCGTCTGTGGACTGCGACAGCAAAGGCCGCGTCTATATCTCCGACTACATGAACAACCGCATACAGATCTTCAGCGAAAGCAAGACATTTCTCGGAACAATCAACGTCAAGCGTCCGGCCCGCGTACGCATCAACCGCAAGACCGATGAGATTTACGCCATCTCCTATCCACTGAAAAGCATCCACCGGGACAGATTTCAACGCTCCAGGACCGGAACTCTGACCGTATTCAACGCCTTTGCCAACGGATCCGCCCAATCAAAAATCTCGGTCCAGTTTCCTGTATACGCAGGCAAGAAAACCAATCCGTTTGTGGAGATTGATTTTCACACCGATCCACCCGTCCTCTGGATGAACAAACGGCCCTATGGAATCATCCTGATGGAACTCAACGGAAACAACCTCCGCCTCAAACGCGATTTTCTCAAAGATGTTCACCGGGTCACGGTCCAGCACAAACCACCCAAGGAACTGCGCCAGAAGCTCTACACCCATCCCGGAACCGGCAAACTCTATGCAGGAGAAACCATGCAGCCGTATCCGGTTCACATCAAAACACACAACCAGCTGATCGAAGTCGATCCCCAGACCAACCGGACCCGCTTTGTAAAACTTCCCTTTCTGGTAGACGAAGCTGACTTTGATGTCAGCGGTCACCTGCTGTGCCGGGATTCCACAAAAATCGCCCGGTTCCGAATCATCTCCGGCGGCCGGGTACAGGAAGTGCCCTTTGATTACGGTGAAACCCGAAAAGGACTGATCTCTGTCATCCCCCTGATCTCCACTGGCGGCATCTGGCACATGCAGGGATTCGGTGTATCGCCGGTTGGCGACATGGTCGTGAGCTGCCAGTGGCCGCTGAGCAGACAGAAGGGAAAAGACGTCCACCGAACGCGGCTGTATCCAGGCCGCATGCCCGGATATGAAATCCATGTGCTGGACAAATACGGAAAAATGAAATTCATGGATGCGCTTCCCGGCGTGCATGACACCAACGGTCTGGACATTGACCGTAACGGCAACATCTATGCCATGATGAACGTGATCCGGGTGGCAGACGGCAAGCGGTATCCCACAGACATCTCCTGCACCTATATCAAGGCCAAACCCGGGGAAATCCGCATTATCAAGACCGGAGGCGTTCCGGTTCCGCTCAATAAGAATAAACACCCGGACCGTCCTGCAGACATTGTCGGCCATGCCGTAGGCGCGGCCTGGATTGAAGGCGCAGAATGGATTCACGGCGGCGTGGGTCAGGACGGCAAGAATGTGGATAATGAATCCGTAGGCAGAAACTGCTCATGCGTGGCCAACTGCCGGCCGGCCCTGGATTTCTTCGGCCGGTCATTTCTGCCAGAACCCGACCACTACAGCGTGGTGGTCCTGGACACGGCCGGAAATGTAATCACCCGGATCGGACAGTATGGAAACGTGGAAGACGGTGTTCCCCTGATCGCTGACGGTGGTCCGCCAACATCGCGGAAGATCGGAGGCGATGAAGTCGCGCTGGTTCATCCGCTCTACCTGAGCACGCACTCGGACCGGCGCCTCTTTATTTCGGACATGGGCAACTACCGGATCGTCAGCGTAAAGCTGGGATATCAGACCACGAAAAAAACACGCATTAAATAACCGCATCCGATGCGGTTGCCCCCGGAACGGTTCCGGGAAAAACATTCAACGCACCGCATCCATCCGATGTATGAATCAGTATGTATTCTACGGTAAGCAGGCAGTGGCCAAACAAACGAATCTTCACTTAGAAATACACAGAAAACCCGACATGAACCGACAACGATCTCCGCTTTTTTTACTTCTCTCCCTTCTGTTCATTCTGACATCCGGCTGCATGCAGATTGACACCCGAATACGACTGAACAAAGACGGAAGCGCGACCATTACCGAGAAGATCACATTCTCCAAACGCCTGCTTGATCTGGCGGAGAATGACAAGAAAATCGACCTCACATCCATGCTGGCCAAAGCGAGATTTACTGAACGGGCCGGGCACATGGGAAAAGGCACTCAGCTGATCCGGCACACCACAGCCACGGTCGGCAAGAACGATCGGCAGGCCACCGCAGTCTACCGAATCCCGGATTTGGCGGACTTCACTTATGTATCTCCATTCATCCTTCACGCAGACTATGTCAGAGAGAAAAGACTCAAAGCGGAAATATCCATTGTCAAGAAAGGCAGCTACATGGGGGATTTTCCCGGGGAGATCTGCCTGACTTTTCTGCCGGCATCCGAGTCGGATGT
>CAZGEP010000023.1:16164-37656 GCA_964524955.1 uncultured Planctomycetota bacterium
CGATCTAAACCGAGATCGAGAAAGCCAACACACCCAAAGCAACCCCTGGCGAAATCCAGGCATACCGAAACATGATTCCGGTCTTTTCCGATATCCTCAAGGGATTCAAGTTCCGAATGACCTTTGAATGCTATGCTCCCATCAAAACCGGATTTGTCTGGCGGGGATTTGCCTCCGAAGGTCACCGCAAGACCATGGATCTGATCAATGTCACAGACAAGGATCTGGACATCAGCGGATCCCGTTTTATCGAAAACGAGGAAGTCATGCTCAACTTTCTGCGCTGGAATATCCAGCCGGACAAGATCCGCTCCTACTTCCGCGGCTGGCAGCACAACACCACGCTTCCGATCCTTGCCGATCAGAGCGGCGCAATCTGGTTCCGGCCCAGCAAACCGCTCTTTGACAAATACTTCAAAGGCGTCACCCTGGAGTTCAAGGACGGCAAACGCCCCGCCTCCTTTGATGAAGTCGGCTACAAAGATCCAACCACTGATACGGAGGACTCCCGATGACCCAACGAATGAATCTCCACCGGTTCCTGTTGCTCTGCATTCTCTTTTCAATCACCGGCATGCTGCTGCCGGCCGAAGAGGTCGTTTATCCGGATCCCTACAAAAACAATTCGCCGGACTACCTGAAGATCATCCGCTACATGCGCGAATTCAAGGCCAGCGCCAAACAAATGACCCTGTCTGTAGAAAAGCACTTCTTTTCCAGAGCCCTGCTTGGTAAGAACGAGGACAACCGGGCCAATGCACTGGTCAAATTCGCGATTGAAAAAGAAACCAAAAAACAGTACCAGGAAGCCATCGAAGCCTACCGGACCATACTCAAGGAACATCCTGAATGTCTCTACCGGATATCCGCTCACGGTGTCTTTGTCCCCATCACACAGTATTGCCAGCGCCGGATTCTCAACCTGCCCAAGGATGCGCTCGAACACTACCGGAACCTGGCCGATGCCAATGCCAAAGAACTCTTTGAACAGGCCCGGAAAAAGAATTCCCTGATTACGCTGTCCATGATCGCCAACACCATGCTGGCCACCTCCTACGGTGACAATGCCATCTATGAACTGGGCAATGCAGCCCTGGACAACGGATACTACCGCACAGCCCTGGAATTTTACCTGTCTCTGGAAAAATTCTTCACTGACTCTGACTGCTCCGGCAGGGAGCTGGAACTGCGAATCGCCTACTGCCGTAAAAAGCTGGGAAAAGACGTAACCGTCAACCCCCAGCCGGATGACACTCCGGAACTCAAACGCTTCGTACAGCTGATTGCTGAATCCAGTCCAAAAAAAATCAACCCTTATCAGCATGCCAACCCGCAGTACATCTCCTCCGAAGACTATACCCTCTTTCCGCCGATTGATGACGCGCTGGCCATCCGCAAACCCGTGTGGAAAAAACCCATGATCTCGTCCATGGAAGAAAACACTGTTTTTTCCCATCCGGTTGTTACCAACGACAGTGTGATCTACCGCCGGAAAAATATCGTGTTCTGCCGATCCATCTTCAACGGTGAAATCCGCTGGAAGAATGACATGGGCGGCCGGACCTCCTGGCAGAGCGGCAACCGCCCGACTGAAGAACGGGTCCTGGTCCAGGACGGGCTGGTCTTTACGGTCATCAAAAAAGGCCGCCCCTCTCTGATCGCCATGGACGAGATTACCGGCCGGGTAAAATGGTCCTACGGTGCTGTAAGCGCCTCCACCAGTGAGGAAAGCGCCATGCGGTTTAAGACCGCACCGGCCGGTGGACCCGCAACCGTCTATGCCGGATACGTGCTGGACAACATTATCGGAGAAACCCACACGGACTCCGAATACGGTATCATGGCATTTGAAAGCAGTACCGGCCGTATCAAATGGCGCAGGCAGCTGGGAACACTTCAGCCGGGCAAGTTTACCAGCGGTGCAAAAAAGAAAATCCGAAACCGGATCCGCAGTTTTTCCTCACCGCCCCTCTTTCACCAGGGCACGGTCTATTACTGCACCAATGCCGGTGTAATCGCTGCACTGGACGGATTCTCCGGGCGCATCAAATGGCTGATCCGTTACCCCTATTACAACGGCATTCATGACGCCACCCGCGGATACGGCTCTTTTCTGCCCGGCATCGGAGCCTGCAGCGGGCTTCGTCCACCGAGCTGCGGTCTCTGGTTCAATCAGCGCCCGCTCCTGATCGGTGACAGACTCTATATCCTGCCCGTAAACAGCCGGCTGATGTTCTGCATTGACCGAAGGGATGGCAAGGTCCTGTGGTCCAAACCCAAGGGAATCCCTGACTCAAAAGGCCGTGTGAGAAACAGCGGACTGGTTCACTTTCTTGGTCAGGGGCCTTCTTCCAATCACCTGGTATTCGCCTACAGCAGTCGGCACAAGGGAATTCAGCTGGTAGAACCGGACACGGGAAAATCCGTATGGGGTTCGCCGGACATCATCCTCAGAGATACCCAGCCGGTCACCTCCTATCGCAACTACTTTAACAGGCACGCCCTGGGGGTTTTCAATATCAACAGCAGACCCTACTCCATTGGCGCCCGCCCCTGCATGACCACAGACGGAAAAATTCATCAAACGCACTTCTCTGCGGTCAACTACTGGTGGTGGGGCTGCCGCTGGGGACTGGCCTTCAGCCTCTCCTGCGTGGACCTTCTCAAGAAAGACGTCACTGTCAAACGCCGGTATTATGACGGCATCATTGTCGGCGGAGCAGCCCAGTACATCAACATCTACGCGCCCAAGGTGCTCAAGGCATTCAGTTCCAAGAACCACCTGACCAAAGGGGACAAAATCCAGATTGAGGAACTCAAAGCGGTCTGCAATGACCATCCGCCGGTCAACCGGTACGACCCATTCAAGCCCTTTATCCGGATTCCCTTTGAACGGCTTGGGGAGAAATTTGAGCTGCGCTTCGGCACGGACAATATCCGAATGGTCTACAACCGGGAGCGTCTGGAGAAGAACGTCACAGGACGCAACGATTTTCAGTCCATGTTTGTTCAGGCTGAACTCAAAATACTGGATGCCAGATACAAACACGGCGCAGCACTCCTGGCCCAAAGCCTCAGCGGTATCTCCCCGGAGTATGTTTACTTCAAAGACAAGATCAACCAGCAGATGTATACGGTCCAGGAGCAGCTTGCCCGTCATGCTGTTCTTTCCGGCCGGCCCGAGGAAGAACTCAAGTGCTGTCTGGAAATGTACAAATCACCCAACACCCTTGCCCAGGAAATCCATGCCCTGTTCGCGCTCTCCGAAGCCTATACCCGGACCGGCAGCTACAAGCAGGCCTCGCACTGCCTGCGGAACATCATCGCCAAATACAGCAACTACGAATACCCGATCTCCCAGCTGCTCAGCCGGGATACAACTCAGCTCAGAGACGAAGCCAGGCGGATTATCAGCAGCACCACGAATAACGTCAGCAAGGAATATTTTTATCCGGAAATACAGCGCAGCTCCATGCTGATGAAAAAAGGACTCCCTCTTTACTTCAGCATCATCTCACCGCTTTCACGTGACCTGACCATTCTGGCCGGTGAACTGGCATCCCGGCACCTGATCCGACTCAAAAAAATGTCAAACGAGTACAGCCGCTTTATCGAGAAAGAAGCCGAAAATGCATTTGGCAACTGTTCGGATGACGAGGAACAACGCCTGCACCTGAAAGAATTCCCGGACACTGCGGCTTCCGGACGCATCCTCTCTGATCTTTATCAGCGACTTTCCGGGCAGGCCTCTACCCACGAGGCCAGAAAAAAGCTGTGGGAACTCCGGGACACCGCACAGCTCTGCAGACTGAGACTGCCGGAAAAAACCGCCCTTTTCCAGACACCAACTGCCGAACCCGAACCCCAGCTTCCCGCACCATCGAACATTCTCAAGGTAGATGACCTGGGCAACGGCGAGTGGCTGATCCTGCAGCGTCGGGGACGCAGAAAGATTCGTCCTGAACTGGTCTTTCTCGCTGCCCGGGTAAAAAAGAAATTCGACAATAAATTCCGCCTGGTCTGCATTGACAGTACCACCGGTAAGATCGTATGGCACGGCACAGAAAAACGGGGCAACGAGGAATTCAAGGAAATGCGTCTCAAGGGAAAAGGCGATGAACCCGGATTCTTTGATGCATTCATCTATGGAAATCATGTTATTGTCAACGGCCTCTACGATGTTATCGCCTTCCGTCTGGATACCGGAAAGATCGCATGGCGATACCGGGTTCCCTTTGACTTTGAAATCCGCCATACGGTCATGAACAATGCATTTCTGATCGTCGCCGGCGACAAAGAAAGCATCGCCCTCTATACCCCCACAGACATTCCGACCGGCGAAGTCGCCTGGCGGGCTGTGGAAATGGGTGACATCTATTCCGCTCCCTGTTTCTTTGAAGACAAATATATCAGTCTGCGGAAAATGCCTTTCAATCTGACCGTGCGGTACCGGGACACCGGCAGACTGATCGGCCGCCTTGAACTTCCGGACCTTTCCCTGACCACGCCCCATCCCATTGTCAAGGGCCTGAACGAAGCATACCCCACCGCAACAAATGGAAAATACATTGCCGTCACAGACAACAAATACTACATCATGATCAATGCCGAAAAACAGACAATCATGTGGAAACGTCTGATTGACAACAACACGCGCCGGGAAGGAAATCCCATGCGGTTCTCGCTCAGCGATAACTACCTTGCTGTTTCCAAAAAAGATTATGACAACGACGCGGTTTACCTCTATTCCACCGCAAACGGCAGACTGCTCTGGAGTACGAATCCCAAAGACAAATCCACGCCCCAGGCCATGCACTCCATGTTTTTCCGCGACAGCAGTATTTACGGTATCATTCCCGGACCGGGCAAGGGCTACACGATAACCGG
Source organism: uncultured Planctomycetota bacterium (assembly GCA_964524955.1). Taxonomy (GTDB): domain Bacteria; phylum Planctomycetota; class CAZGEP01; order CAZGEP01; family CAZGEP01; genus CAZGEP01. The sequence goes on from CAZGEP010000023.1 coordinate 21,052, forward strand.
CGTGGACTGCAAAACCGGAACAATCCGTTATGCCGAACAGAACATCAACTTCAACAGCATGCCGGTTGTGGATCCTTTTCCATATACCTTCACGGATAAAGCCGTACTCAGAGTTCAGGACAACCAGGATTTCTTTCTGAATGTCATTGACCTGAAGACCGGGAAATCCCTGCACAAAAAAAAAGGCAGTGGAATCGGTCCGTTCAAAGAACACGGACGCGCCTCTGCGGTCTACCAGAACGGCCGGATCATTCTCCTTGCCGGAGACGATCTGGACCTGTAGACTTCTTGTTACACAAAAAATTGCTAACCCATAACACGGCAACGCAGAAGCATCTTTGGGGCCAAGACAAAAACTTCTTGCACTCACCGCCACGCCCACTATAATAAATAATACAAATCATTTTTCTAAAGGAGGGATTCAAATGGTTGAACGAAAAGAACGCAGAAGCTACGCCAGCAAGAAAACCAGCAGTGGAACTCAGACTGCGCTGATCTTTGGCGGAGTTGCAGCCGTATTTCTGATTATTTTCTTTATATGGAACGGACAGAGCAAACGATACGATCCCAATGCCAACACCTCCACCCCAACACAGAAAAAAGAACAGAACCTCAAAACCCTGCCGCCCGGCACAGGCACTGCCACTGGAATGCCGGGCGCACTGGGGCCTGCCGTAGACAGCTCCGCAAGCTCCGCGGGTGCCGAGGCAAAGAAAAGTGAGCCTGAGTTCGAACCCTGCCCGGCATGCAAAGGCACTGGAAAATGTCCGAAATGCGGGGGCACTGGAGCAATCACAAAAATCATCACCGATCCCAAAGTCGGTCCCAAACTTGGCGCCATTGAAGTTCCGGAAGAATTCAAGAAACCGCAGAAAGTGAAAGAAAAATGCCCGGAATGCGGTGGAACGGGAAAATGCCCGTTCTGCGGCGGCACTGGAAAACGAGCTGTGAAAAAGACGGAATAAAGCGAAAAGCAATCTCCGTCAAAACAGGAATCCATTCTTACAACTATTCAATTGTCGTCTTCCTGTCGAAAAATCTCCCGATCGGCTATATAAATATCGGTTATTTGTAAAGCGCTCTCTGCACTCATCCCTCTTTACTCTTCTCTGCAGTTCCGCCATCAACCATCGGCTGCAGTCACCCCACCACAACAATCTTCACTCCGATCAGAAGCAGCACGATTCCGGCAATGCATTCCAGCCGGTTCTCAAAAAGGTGGCCGATCTTATCTCCTGCGTACACACCCAGACAGGACATGACAAAGGTCACTGCACCAATCACGCAAACCGCCCGAAGGATCAGGGTCTCGAGCATGGCAAAGGATACACCGATCGCCAGTGCATCAATGCTGGTCGCCAGTGCCAGCAGTACCAGCACAATCGGGTTGAGTTCGTATCGTTTCTTCTCCGGATCACTGAGTTCAAAGGATTCCCAGATCATCTTGCTTCCGGTAAGAACCAGCAGCGCAAACGCAATCCAGCGCTCGTACCCGCCCGTAAAATGTCGAAGCCCGGTCCCGGCAAACCAGCCGATAAGCGGCATTACAGCCTGAACCAGGGAAAACATTACGGCCACGCGCAGGGCGTGTCGAATGCGGAATTCCTTAAGCGCAATGCCGATGCAAAGCGCCACAGTAAAGGAATCCACGGCCAGACTCAATGCAATAAATACTGTCCAGATAAAAGCCATTTCACGATGCTGTATATTGTTCCCACACGAAACCGATGATTCAGGCCACACCGCCTGATGAATGGTGCAACGGTAATCCGCTATTCATCAATACAGGCGCCTGAGTTTATGTGTTGAAACAAAATCACTTTCCGGAACTGCGATCATCTCCCGCTCATAGGCCTGAGACGGAATGTCGTGCAGAGTTCTCATCGCCGGCCGTGTCCATCCTCTGGGAATACCGAACCGGTCATCGAACTCTTCGAAAAGTTCTGCAGCCGGTGCGATAAAGAAACGCCACCCCGGCAGGATCAATTCCTGGTCCGTGAATATCCTGGGCGGGCTGGTAATATTGTTTGCCGCGGCCAGTTCGTGAGTGGAATGGTAGCAAAAATATTCTGCGATCCTCTCCAGTGTATCTCTGGGTTCAATGGTATAAGCGGCCTGAAAGCAGGGCAGGTTGATCTGCTGACCTATTGGAATTTCCCGTGCCGTCTTGAATCGGTTCATGCGCAGAAGCGCGGGTTTTGCTGTGCTGGACAGATGCGCGAGCGTTTTCAAGGTGTCTTTGCGGTCCCATTGATAAAGGGTCGTTCTGTGTTTCAGCGGCTGCATCTTAAATGTGCGTTTTATTTTCTGTCCGGGAAAGGGCCTGAATCGATGGGCCTGGTTTTTCCACTGTTTAGCCTCAACCGTCAGGAGCTGTTTATCCGAACAGTCCAGCCCCTCTGCCTGAGCAATACCCATTTCATCTGTATAAAGGTTGACTGCAGGGGTAAAGGCACCGTGCGTGCCATCGTCTTCTGTTTTCCAGTCCCAGACGGTTACATGCGCTTTTTGAATGGCCCGTCTGCTTTTGCCGTCGATAATCCGAACCCACAGGTCATATTTCTCATCAACGGGAACGGGTTTCCAATCCGGATGGCGCTTGACCAGTTGCACACCGCCGATGTGACGACCGTCGGCAAACTGCATGGTCTTTGCCTCAAAGGGCTGATCAACGGTCAAATGAATTTCAGGCACATTCACCCGGGCTTCGGCTTTTTCACCGGCCCGGATTCGCAGCTTGGGTATGACAAGGGTTTTCCATGAAGGCCATGAGATAATGGTTCTCTTGGTTCCAATGGTGACGCTCTCCGCACCTCGAATCCAGGTGAATCTTTCGATCTCTTTTTCACCAGAAAGTGTTACAGACGGTTTAAAGTATTTTTCTCCATACGGTATGGATTCGGGATACGCTTTCTGAATTCCGCCGATCTTGTTGGCAAATTTCATGTCCGCATAGGTAATGCAGAGCGTGGGCAGGATTAGAGAAAGCGGTTTCTTGGTCTCTGCCCGATTGGCCCGGACGCGAAGGGTGTCATCCTCATGCCCGGTTCCGTTGATGTAGAAGATGTGTTCGCCTTTCCAGGTGACCGCATCGGATCGTTCTTTGTTATTTTTACGTGCCATAATTATCTTCTCCTTTATGTTACTGAATGTGCAGGTTTCTCAATGCGACATTGTTTGTTCCTTTAATATTCCGCATCCAGGGATCCAGGCCGGAAGCTCCAGAATCATCGTATTGAAGCACATCATCGTCGTGGTCCAGCTCGACCAGCATACAGTAATGATTGCCCCAGTCGTTTCCGCCGTCCGGAATCTCATCGGCTTCGGGTTTCCACAATTGTCCGAATTCCAGATCCACATATCCGAGCGCCGGTATGTTGACTTCTTCTTCAATTTCATTTCCGGCTGCGTCTCTGCATGGGGTCCAGTCGTCCGGTGCAGCCCACGGTCTGGTATATTTAATCCGGACCCGGGTCTTTACCGCTGGCGTGTCGCCCAGGTTATGTACTCTGACTTTGACAGTATGCTCCTCTGCCCAGTTCAGGGTGGTCACTTCGTTGTTCGCAGGATCAAATACCTGTATCTCCGGTGCATGACAGAAGCATCCGCCCGGATAGGGCTCAAATCCAAAATCGTCCGATGCCGTTCGAACCCACACATCCACGTCGGTCAGGGGCAAGGAATGCTGGAAGGGATCCAGCATCCGCAGTCTGCCGTATCCATACGCGTTTCGTTCAATGGGGTCGTAGGCCGGATCATCGGGATTGATGTCAAGATCCGTCCGATCAGCTGTCTGGGTCAGCATCCCTTTGATCGCCTCCTGGTACAGATCAGGATCGTTTTCAAACAAAAGGGCAATCGCTCCGGCAACCACGGGTGCAGCCATACTGGTTCCCTGTTTGTAAACATATCCTCCCACGGTCCTGGAATCTGCCGACTGTACAGCGTTATCAGCGTTGGGAGGCGCGGTTGCACCACTGGGGATACCGCCCACTGCAGTAATTTCGGGCTTGACTCTACCGTCCATTGTCGGTCCCCGACCGGAATAATCGGCAATTAATTCGGGATTAACACCCGCTGGTTTGGCACAGGCACCGACCGTCAGGAGGGATCGGGCACAACTCGTATCGGACAGGGTCCGTTCGTCAATGGTAAATCCATCGAGAGCTGCCCACCAGCTCTGTACACCGGTCCATGCCCAGTACTGCACATCGGAAGCTCCCTGGTTCCGCAGGCGAATCGTCCAGGTCGAAAAGCAGTTTTCAATATAAATGCGAATGTTCTTCATCCCGCTGATGTCATCGACGTCTCTTGAAATATCTGTATCAAAACCATTGACATTTCCGACAAAGTCATTCGGTGCAATAACCCAACCGGATGAAACCCCTCCGTTTTCAATTTCAACATCCAGTTCGGGTCCGTTGTACCAGATCTCCACGAATTTATTCCAACCGTGAAACGTTCCGGGCGGATCTTCCCATGTGGTTTGCCAATGTGGAACCATATCAAACACGTCCGTATTTCCCTGCTGAATGGTTTCGGCGCGGTACCCTTCATCGTTATTGTCGTTCCCGGATGCATAAACCAGTGAACGGCCAAAATGTGAATCCAGCATGGCGTTTCGCAACCTGTCGAATTCCGTATTTCCGTTATGCGGCCCGGTGCTGCCGCCGTAACTGTTATTGATGACAACAGGTTGCCCCTGGTGATCTGCGATACGAATAACAAAGTCCAGCGCATTAATAATATCATCCTCATAGATTCCGCTCTGCACATTGTCCGTGCTGAACCGGTAATGTACATGTACAATGTCAGCCAGCGGGGCCGAGCCGACATTCACAGGTGCATCCGCCCAGTTTGCCCGGTGTCCGCTTCCAGCCGCAATACCCGCAACATGGGTTCCGTGTTCCGCATCCCAGAATGATGGCTCATCCGCGATCTGATTGGCTCCGGTACCGTATATATTCGGCTGCGCCAGGGCAGTGTTAATGGCATCCGCATCGTAAATCCTTCCGTAATCCAGACCCGTAAAATCCGGGCTGTTTGGATGATTGGGATCATTGAAGAAATCTTCAGGGGTCTGTCCGGCCGGAAGGGCCCCGGCAGCGGTTGTGTCCGGATCCTGCACCCACAGATACTGAACCCGAGTATCATGAGGATTGGCCGGATCTCTGAATGCATGGTGTTCCACATGAAGCGTTCCGTCAAGGATACCGACAATCACACCGTTTCCCCGGGAGCCCATTGCATGCACCTGGTCGATTTCTGCCGCGGGGATGGCTTCTTCAGCTGTCGGGAAAAACATTCTCGGCAGACGTATCTTCCGGGTGGCGGGCTGGGCAGCCAGATCTGCGAGCTGTTTCTTGGTGGCCGTAACCGTGAATATATTCTGAACGTTGGACTTTACGGAAATCCCCATATTCTGCAGATCGTCTGTATTACCTGCAAAATCAACAATCGCCCTGATCCCGTAAGGCTTGAAGATATCTTTGTCAAGAAAGACAGGGCCATAAAGGTAATGCGGAAATATCGTGGCCTTTTTCATGAATTCCGATTGAAGCGAGAGTTCGGACTCCTGACTGGAAATTGAACTGTCCACCGCTGGAGTCTTACGCTTGAATGCCTTTTTTAATTCCGTGTTAATCTGCTTTTTTCTTTTATTCAACCGCTGCTCATCTTTTTTCTTCATCTGAACCACATCTTTGTCCTTCATTCGGAGCAGACGTCTGATGCCGGGACCGCACCGTCTGATTGCCGCTGAGTTCTCGGTCACTCCAAGGCATTTAACAATCTCGGTAAATCGCTCAGGCCCTACCTGCTTGACCGCCTCGATTTCTTTAAGGTCTTTAAAACCGCCCAGCTTCTTTCTCGCGGCAAGGATATTCCTGCCCACGCCAACACCGACATCCCTTTCGTCGGGAATCTCCACTGCATCCCCAATTTCCTTTGCCGTCCGTGCATTATTGAGAAATGCAAGAATTCTTTCCGCATCCACTTCTGAGACATCTTTTGCTCTGATATATCCTGTCTTCTTCTCTTCATTACCTGCCATACAACACCTCCTTGTTCCAAGTGGTACCCGGATCCGCTGCACTATTTATTCATCACAGGAAGCACACATTATCTGCTGCAGAATAAAAAATGCTGACGTATTTATCCGGGAAAAAGAATAAGAAATCCTACTTCGAACTTACTTTTTGTCTTCGCACTTCTTGGGGTATCTCCCTTTGAAAGATAGTTGAATAATCGTTTAATTGATTAATAGTTTTACGACGACTGGCTCAGTGTATATAAAGAAAGATTGATGTCAAGGTGTTTTTGAATAAAAAGAGGTGACCGCAATCACCGAGTAGACAAGGCAGCTCTTCACTCTTCCTTTATGGGTTTATTTACACGATTCTGAATGCGGTCTCTAAAGCAGGTCACATGAAAAGCAGCAGGCTCACGCCCATGACCATCATGCCAGCCACCAGTCCGTAAATGGACAAGTGGCTTTCGCCGTATTCCCTGGCAGCGGGCAACAGTTCATCAAGCGAGATAAAGACCATGATGCCGGCTACAGAGGCAAAGAGAATACCGAAAACGGTATCATTGAAAAACCGGTACAGCACGGCGTATCCGATGGCCGCACCCAGGGGTTCAGCCACTCCGGAGAGGAATGAATAGGCAAAGGCTTTTTTCCGGCTGCCGGTTCCGTAATAGACCGGAATGGATACAGCAATGCCTTCAGGAATATTATGGATGGCAATGGCAATCGCAATGGGAATGCCCAGCGTGGGATCCTTGAGTGCGGCGGTAAAGGTGGCCAGACCCTCGGGAAAATTATGAATGGCAATGGCCAGGGCAGTGAACAGGCCAAGCCGGGTCAGACGGGCTTCCTCCATATCCCGGGGCCGTTCCTCCATATCCTCCACGGTGCGAAGTTCATGCGGATTTTCCATATCCGGAACCAGTCGGTCGATCAGCGCGATCAGAATAAATCCGCCGATAAAGGCAAAAACATTGACCCATGCCCCGGTCTTTTCTCCCAGGGCACCTTTCAAAGCGTCTTCTGCCTTGACAAAGATCTCCACAAATGAGACATAGATCATGACACCAGCGGAAAATCCCAGTGCAATGGAAAGCATCTTTTTGTTCGTCTTACGGGTGAAAAAAGCCAGTGCGCTCCCAATGCCGGTAGACAGGCCGGCAAAGAGAGTAAGTCCAAATGCGAATACGAGATTTTCATTCATCGCTGACCTCCGAATGATATTTTATTCAATCATTTTCTATTGTGCGAATCGGAATAAACTTCTGGTAATTTTCAAAGTCTTTATCCGTTGTAAAAATTAAAAGTTTTTCCAGATGCGCTACTGAACAAATTAAAAAGTCTATTGTTGAGCCCTGAATTCCGTTCTTCCGACATATATTACTGAATTCAGCCGCCTTCTCGAAATGGAGTGTATGAAGTGGCGTATCAGGGAAAAAAGACAGATACTTCCGGAGTTGATTAAAATTCCTCTTAATAGAGACTCCAGTAAGAATTTCCTGACGAACAGGCCCAATAATCGAGACACGCCCGCCTATTATAAGGGATTTAAGTTTCTCACTTAATAAAGTATCTGGTTTTTTTCTTCGCAGGACGCTTGACCATATACACGTATCAACAAGTACATTCATCGTCTTCTCGTCTTTTTGTAGTCATATTTCGGATCAAATTCCACAGTACCAAACATATCAATTATATCACGTTGCTTTTTATGAAAGACATACTCCTTCAGTGCTGCGGTCACAGCCTCTTTCTTGGTCTTGTGGTGTCCGATTTCCACAGCCTGCATAATTAAATTATCATCTAATGCCAGATTCGTTGCCATAAAACACCTCCTTACACATATCTTAACACATCAGGTTGTGTGAGTCAAACAAAAAAATGTGGATGCCTAACGTTTTTCTCGCATTTCGAATTCCTTTTTGTATAATGTCATTTTTCGTTCTCCAGACGTTGCTCGACAACATGGCAATCTGTTTTTCAAGGACATAATCCATGTATAAAATTCTCAACAAAGAATATCTCAGCCCCGACGTCATCCGAATGGAGATAGACGAACCTGAGATCGCAGCCAAGCGTAAACCCGGACAATTCCTGATTCTGCGCGCTCATGAGCGCGGAGAACGTATTCCACTGACCATTGCAGATGCGGACCCGGAAAAGGGATTCATTTCCATTATTTTTCAGGTCGTGGGGAAGGCAACCCGGGATTTTGCGGCCCTGGAGATCAACGATTCGTTTCTCGACGTGGTGGGACCACTGGGCAATCCCACGCACATCAGTGCATTCGGTCATGCCCTGTGCGTGTGCGGCGGTATCGGAACCGCACCCCTCTACCCCATTGCCAAAGCACTGAATGAGGCTGGTAATCGTGTCACCACTATTCTCGGTGCCCGAACTGAAGAACTGCTCATTCTTCGCAAGGAAATGGAAGCGGTCAGCGAAAAACTCTTTGTGGCCACAGATGACGGAAGCGTTGGACACAAGGGGTTTGTCACTGAACTGGTCAAGGAAGTCGTGGAAAACGAACCCGTGGACATGGTCTTTACCATCGGCCCGGTGGTCATGATGAAGGCGGTCTGCGCCATTACCCGGCCAATCAACATGCCCACGACGGTGAGCCTGAACGCAATCATGGTCGACGGCACCGGTATGTGCGGCGGCTGCCGGGTTACGGTCGACGACGAGACCCGGTTCACCTGCGTAGACGGACCTGAATTTGACGGACTCAAGGTGGATTTTGACGAACTCCAGAAACGGCTTTCAAGTTACAAAAAAGAGGAAGTAGCAACCCATCAATGCAAACTCGATTGAGGTATACCCATGGCTAAAACACCCAAAGTACCCATGCGCGAACAGACACCGGAAGAACGAAAAACCAATTTTGACGAGGTTCCGTTCGGGTATTCACCGGAAGAAGCCGTACTCGAAGCAGACCGCTGCCTGAAGTGCAAGAAACCCTTGTGCGTAACCGGCTGCCCCGTGAATGTAGACATCCCCGGATTCATCGGACTCATCTCTGAGAAGAAGTACAGTCAAGCCGCAGCCATGATCAAACAGACCAACAGCCTGCCTGCGGTCTGCGGACGCGTCTGCCCGCAGGAAACCCAGTGTGAGGGCAAGTGTATTCTCGCCAAAAAAGGAGATCCCATTGCCATCGGCAACCTGGAACGCTTTGCCGCCGACTATGAGCGGGAGAACGCCGCAGCTGTAACCGGAAAACTCAAGGAAAAGAACGGAAAAAAAGTTGCGATCGTGGGCGCGGGACCGGCTGGACTTACGGCTGCCGGCGACCTGATACGGGAAGGATTCGATGTCACGGTCTTCGAAGCCCTGCACAGTCCGGGCGGTGTGCTGGTCTACGGGATCCCGGAATTCCGGCTGCCCAAGGCCATTGTTCAGGCGGAAATTGATTTTCTCAGACAACTCGGGGTGAAAGTCCGCAACAACTATATTATCGGGCGAATCTGCACCATTGACGAGCTTCTCTCGGAAAAAGGCTTTAACGCGGTATTCGTGGGTACCGGTGCCGGACTGCCTTCGTTTCTGGGCATTCCCGGAGAAAACCTGATCGGCGTGTATTCGGCCAATGAATACCTGACCCGGAGCAATCTGATGAAGGCGTACAAATTTCCGGAATACGACACCCCCATTATCCGTTCGAGTAAAGTGATCACAGTCGGCGGCGGCAATGTAGCCATGGATTCAGCACGGACCGCGCTCCGCCTGGGTGCGGAAAAGTCCATTATTGTGTACCGCAGAAGCCGCGAAGAGATACCGGCCCGCGACGCCGAAATCCACCACGCGGAAGAAGAGGGAATCGATTTCAAGCTGCTCAACAATCCAGTAGAGATTATCGGTGACGATGAAGGACGGGTCCGGACCATGAAGTGCATCCGTATGGAACTCGGTGAACCGGATGACAGCGGCCGCAGACGGCCGGTGCCGGTGGAAGGAAGCGAGTTCGAGATTGAATGCGATACTGTGATCATTGCCATCGGCAACAAGCCCAACCCCCTGATTCCGCAGACCACTCAGGAGATATCGGTCTCCAGGTGGGGAACCATCCTGATTGATGACAACGGCCAGACATCCAAGAAAAATGTGTATGCAGGCGGAGATATTGTCACCGGCGCTGCCACAGTCATTGAAGCCATGGGCGCGGGAAAGAAAGCCGCAGAATCCATCATGAAGACACTGGTGGGTAAATAACCTTAATGGTAATCATTCAAATACTGACCGGGACCGCAGGCGGTACTGGCGCGGGGTCAGACGGTATTTTTCTTTAAACCGTTTGTAAAAATACGGCACACTATCAAACCCGCAGTCAAAACAGATATCCAGTATACTCTCCCCGCTCATGGACAGCCGCATGGCTGCGTATTCCAGGCGGGCGTCATTGACCAGAACAGAAGGCGTAGTATTGAGCAGACGATGGACGGTCCGGCTCACGTGTTCCCGTGAACACCCGGCCGCTTCCACCAGACCATTGATTCCCCTGCGGAAATAATCCGGCTCCCGAATCCGCTCCAGCGCACTGCGCAGCCATGCCGGACTCTCCGGCGGATATGTATCCAACGCAACACCGCTGATCATGTGAATAAGATTCATCAGAAAGCGTTCAATGCGAAAGAGACTCTTCTCAAGCCGGGAAAGTTCCGCAGCAGAGGAAACAAACCATCGGGCCTGGTCCTCTGAAAGCCGGGTTTGAAACGGCCGTTCTGACGCAATGCTGAAAAACGGATGGTCCGGCGAAAAATACCGGTCACGGATAAACGACAATGTCTTTGCGGTAAAAGCAATATTGACCAGCACCAGCCGGTTTCCATGATCTGAAATAAATCCGTGGCTGTACGGCGGCTGAAGCATGACCAGGGATCGTTCCTGAAGCCGGACTCGGGACTGCCCCACCACATGAGTTCCTGCGCCGGACTCCACCAGAAAAACCTCGGCAAAATCGTGCGTATGCACATCCAGGATCCGGGAACGAATCATGGGATTGCGGCCCACATGGTAGTTTACATTCTCAGCTACGAGTTTTTTCCAGTGATATTTTTTCATATATATCAATATACAGTACTCATATGTCAATTTCAAGGAAGAAATATCATTTTAATGTATTATTATCTCCATGCCATTTATTCGGTATCGCTATCGAAATCGCTGTCAGCGGCCAGCTGAATACGTTGATTAATCAAAAACCATAGCGATACAGACCGTCTGTCGAATACGATTCCTTGCATCTTTTTCTGCGAAAGGACCATCACTCATGACTTCACGCGAACGATTACTGAACGTATTACGCGGCGATATCCCGGACTGCGTTCCAGTGGCTCCGGACTTTTCCAATATGATTCCAGCGCGTCTGACCGGTAAGCCCTTCTGGGATCTGTACCTGTACAATGACCCGCCCATCTGGGAGGCATACATCAACTGCGCCAAACACTTTAACATTGACTCGGTCATGGACGGATATTTTCATGTTCATTTTCCCAATGATTCCTCCGGTCAGCCGCCGTGGGAACGGTTTATCGTATACAGAGACGAAGACCGGATCGTGGTCCAATACTCCTGTACAGAGAGCGGAAAGCGAATCTGGAATAAACGGGTGGATGTCTATTACCGGGACAACCCGCCCACGTACCGGCTGACTCCGGAAAAAGCCGGGGTTAAACCCGTACCCGCTCGTTTCGAACCGCTGGAAGGCGTCAAGCCGGTGGATGACAGCCCCGAAGCATTCACCCGCGTCAAGCAGATGATGGGCGATCAGGGACTGGTCGGCGTCAATCTGATCAACAGCAAGGCCGTGGATTTCAGCGAAGTCTGTGAGTATTACGACCACCCGGAAAAATTCCAAAAGCGTGCTCATGATCGTATTGAACAGACAGAAAAACGATTTGAACAGATCATGTCCATGGACACAAAACCGGATTTCCTCTGTGTAGGCGGCTCCGGAACCCTGATCTCACAGACACCGGACATGTTCCGGGAGGTTGCCTTTCCCGCAGTCAAACGAGCCATTGAACTGGCCACAGACGCCGGCATTCCCACCCATGTCCACTCCTGCGGACCGGAAAAAGAACTGGTGAAAATCTTTGCAGAAGAGACCTCGCTTACAGTTATTGATCCGCTGGAAATCCCGCCCATGGGTGACTGTGACCTGGCGGAACTCAAACAGAAATACGGTCATAAAATCACGCTCAAGGGAAACCTTCACACGACAGACACCATGCTCAGAGGCACTCCGGATGATGTCAGAGAGGCTGCCAGGAAGGCCATTGACAATGCAGCTGAAGGCGGGCGGTTCATCCTGAGCACCGGAGACCAGTGCGGTCGCGACACCCCGGATGAGAACCTGCACGCAATGGTGGAAACCGCCCGGACGTATGGGAGGTATTAGAGAAAAATAGTCGATAGCTTAACTGCTTTCTTTCCTGAATTCCGTTTTTTCCGTGGACCAATGCCTTTTTAAGTTTATATCTTTATACTTTTTATCCAGTTAATTCCACCTGAAGCGAATCAACTGGCTACCTGCGATGACTCTGTGATTGTCGGCTTCAAGTTCAACAAAAAAGAACAGCACTGAGGGTTTCAGTGCTGTCTAATTTTAATGGTGGGCCATGTTGGACTTGAACCAACGGCCTCCTGCGTGTCGAGCATTTTTGCACTTACATAACAATATAAAATATAAGAATTTATAATATGTCGTTGTTTTCAGATTGTCTTGTTTCTCAGAAAACCGTGTTCATTACCCTATTTTGCAGCATAAAGGAGCCGATCCGAAATCCTGGATTGGCTCCTTTTCTATTCATGCCTTAATAGAAAAATAGTGATTTGATAGAAACCTACAGGACGCAATCACTTGCCCTGTTTCTTGGGAAAGCGGCAGAGGAACGGGTTCTTGATCAGGGAGTACATATCCGTTATCGGACGCCGGCTTCCGAGACCCGGCGGGTTCCATGAGGCCAAAAGTTCAGGGTCGCGGATTTTGAAAAACGGCGTGTTCTCGGCTTTCCATACGATCCGTCCTGATTCATCAATATAGCAGCATTCCTGATCTTTGACCGCAAGCCCCATGCCGGCATTGAATTTTGCTGCCCGGCTCAGACACGGAAACGTGACCCACGCCCCGTCAAAATCAATATAACCCCAGCGGTTCTTTTTATTGCAGACAGGAGCAATTCCATTATCAAAGTCTCCGGGAATGTAAAACCGATGAGGAATGGCCATTTTCCCCTCATAATCAATATATCCCCATTTTCCTTTCTTATCAGCAACACCAGAATATCCATCACTGAACGTAGCGCCACCGTGAAATTGGGGATTAATCACGAATTCCCCGGAATGGTCAATATAGCCGAGCAAGCTGCTCTCAGGTTCAACCGCCAGCGCCAACCCCAGAGAAAAAACGCCACCAAGCACATAATTATGCGGAATCTCAGTATTTCCCTCTCTGTTAATATAGCCGAACAGCCTGCTGTTTGACTGGTTCCGCTTTCTTACAGATGCGATACCCTCGGAAAACGGCAGTGCCGTATGAAATTCACTCTCTGTCTGTCTGCGCCCCTTTTTGTCTATATAGCCTATGAGCGGCTCCTGTTCGTCAGCTTCCCAAGATTGATTATCGGTCTCTGGGGCATCGGTTGAGGGAGATTCGACCGCTGCAAGAGCTTCTGAAAAATTATCGCAGGAAATATAACGGGGAGCGATCACGAATGCACCACTCTTGTCGATAAACCCCCAGCTTCCCTCAACGCATACCCGTGCCATGCCTTCGCTGAACGGGCCGAACCAGAGCGCAAGCTCATGCTCCTGCACTTCAGGCACTACCATCAGGCTGCCATCCCAGTCAATATACCCTATGCGGCCGTCAGCTTCCTGTACCAGCGCCAGGTCATCTTCAAACGGCTTGGCATGAAGAAACCGGGGTTCGATCGCATATTTACCCTTACGGTTGATATACCCCCACTTCTTTGCCTGCGCGGAATATGCAGGAAAGACCTCATCGACGATTGTCGTACCTTCTGAACTATAGGTAATAATCATTCAGACGCCCCTGTCATAACAAATTCGTGGGCTCGTGGTTCACCTTCAAACGGTTTTCCCCCATACATACGCCTGCTCCAGCCGCATGCAGCGGAAAAGCGCGGTGCAGTTACCACATACAACTTTTTCTGAGCGCGCGTAACAGCAGTATATGCCCAGCGGAAAAACTCCGAGTTATCCGTGCATGAATGCTCAAAAATCACAGCAACATTTTCCCATTCACTTCCCTGGGCCTTGTGGCAGGTGATGGCATAGCCAAACTTGACCTGGAGAGCATTATAATACGGGTCGTCAAGAAGTTCATTATTAAATTTATCTGTATTGGGCTTCAGATTCGGATGCCGCATTTTGAAATCAACCGTAAGCGCAACCTGTTCCTCGCGGGTAGCACACCTGTACGGAGAAAACAGGTTATTCTCAAAGATCTTACAGGTTAAATCCATTTTTTTTCCATTCTTCAATGTGCGTCGAATCTTGATATCTCTGAATTTCAGGCGAACAGTTGTTGATTCCCCTCCCTTTAGAATTAAAGGAATACTTCTCTGCTCCGGCTTTGCATCAGCTGACACAACACTCACAAAATCACCGTTACAGAGCTTGTCTTTTATGTTATTCTGCACAACAATCAAACGGTCTTGCGCACAAACATCCTGCCTGCCTGATCCTCCCAGGATATGGCGCCTCACCGCAATATTCTGCTGCAATGCCGTAGCGTTACGAAACGTAATCACCGCGGTATTCTCCAGCGCCTCCGGGCTGGAAAAGAGGCGGGGAATATCGGACGCATAGAGCTTCGGGACATCAAATGTTTTCTTTATCTGAAACGAAACATAATCCCTTTTTCTGATGGAACTGCGTATAGCGCTCGCATTACCGAGTATACCGCTGCCTTTTTTCTGGCGCAGAATCTCAGAGAGCGTAAACTCCCGGCAGCCTACTCCGTACTTCCTTCTAAGAAAATCAGCACGCAATGCCGGCGAATAATCGCAGTTTATCGGAGGAAGCTGTGCCGTATCTCCGACAAAAATAATCTTTGTCTTCATGTCAGGATTCTGGAGGCGGATATACTCAACGAGATCATCAAGCAGACTGCCCGAACCGTATTGCAGAAACTCCGTGTGAGCGTTCTTGTTTGAGATCATAGACGCCTCATCAACAATTAATACCATTTTCTTCTGGAAATCCACAAGCTTCTCCAGCCTGAACCGTGCAAGCAGTGAGTTCTTGACATCTTCAGACTCTGTGATTTTATCAAAAGAGTAGATTTGACTGTGAACCGTTGTTGCCTCTTGATTTGTCCGCTGAGAAAGCATCAAAGCAGCCTTGCCGGTAGAGGCCGTCAGTGCAAAGGGAATTTTCCTTGAATTCAAATGGACAGCCACTGCACCGACAAGAAAACTCTTGCCCGTACCCGCATACCCCTTGAGCAGAAAACACCGTTCGCGGTCATCAGCAAGAAAGCGCCTGATGCTGCCAAACGCCTCTTCCTGATCTGCCGTAAGAGTGTGCTTTATCTGAGGACGAATCTGGTTCATGGACACCCTGTCTCCGAAAAGGTTTTCAGTCACCTTTAGACGTAAGCATCCACCGTGCCAAAAACACCCGCTCCTCCCAAAAAGCGCCAGAAGAGCTCTATCAGCAGGATTCAAGCCCTGAAGAGAGGACATTCCCATCCTCTTAAAACAAATCCCGCCCCACCCGCGACATAACTTATTTTGTCATTTACATAACATTTATTGTGTTGCCGGTGAACCCTCCATCCGCGGTGCTCTCACATATTTCAAACGCAAATACATATAGACTGGATAGGGTTGAAGATGAAAAGCTCAGAATTTGTCTTTGATAACAGACATTAACTGAAAAATGCGAAAAACGTATTTTGACAGGATCGACCGGATGTACAGGATAACTGCGTGATAATTGAAACGCAACTGACGCAATGGAAAAGATGGGTTACGATTTCAGGCCGATAAGCAATCCATACGCTTTTATCTGTTATCCTGTAGATCCCGTTAATCCCGTCTAAATTTTCTTTTTGTCTTTATGTTTTTGTGTTGTCGAAAGTAACTGAGAACTGCGAAAAGCTTTTTGGACAGGATTGACAGGATAACTGCGGGATAAATGAAACTGAAAAAGATGTAGTCAACGCAGGAGACGCAATGGACGCAAGGGGAAAGAGCTTAAAAGAGAAAAGCTGATTGAACCATGAAGATCATGAAGGGGCATGAAGAACAGCGCAGGAAATAGAGTTAAGAGCAACTGCTGAATAGTTGTTAACTACAGAGATCACAGAATACAGAGAACTGGTACAAATTAACAAATAACTGATAACTAATAACAGAATGTATTGTCCACGGAAAACACGGAATTCACGGAAGAACTGATTACTACAGATAACAGATAACAAATTTATAGTCAACGCTCGCCGAAGGCTTGTTAAACCATGAAGAGACTCAGGAAGCTGGATGGGTGGTGGAGGTAAAGCAGAGTATTGGAAATTTTGTTTCTTTTCTTCATGTTTCTTCATGATC
>CAZGEP010000024.1:0-37466 GCA_964524955.1 uncultured Planctomycetota bacterium
GGTCGTGTCCGGCGAAGGATTGCCGGCGGCATCCGACGCCAGGGGACCGGCCCAGGGCTTTCCCGCCGCATCGATCTCGTCGCTGGCGGTCGCGGTAAAGTCATGATTGATGGCAAGCGCAAAGTCGTGCCGCCACCGGACCGTCACGTCCGTATCCCCGTTCCCGTTACATTGACACAATCGGTTCCATTTCACCCCATGGAATCCCTGAATTGTCTTGTAATGCCAATCAACATCCCTCTCAAGCCTATCTGATATTGTATCAAGAACAGTTGCCATTACCTCAAGACCACCAACAACTGAATGGAAACCCAGTTGGAGTGGTAGGCAATACCCATCATTGAAGAATAATACGATGGCTGTGTCGCAAAGGTTGTCCAGTTTTTGCCAACCTGGATGATCTGATGTCTTTTGTGGATCACGACCGATTTTATATTTCCAGAAAGTCAGGCGCGGAATGCCTTTCTGACCGCACCAGACATTTTCTATGTGAAGCGGATAGCTGATTGATGGTGATCTAAGGGTTTTTCCATCAAATTCCCAGCTCAGACGGGAAAATGCTTTGTGTTGTGTCAAGGCAAAAAGCAGATAACAAATAACACCGAGCAGGATAAATCCATATAGAAAATGTTCCTTGCTGAGATTGAACGACGTATTTTCGGAAATGAGTAGCAATATCCCAGGAAGAAAAGCCGGAAGAAGAAGAGAGGGAATAATTATGGCAAAATACGTAAGGATTCGTTCGCTTGCCTTAACCTGGCAACTGCAAATTTCCTTTTTCACATCAGTGGATTTCGACAGCCATTCATCAAGAACCTCTTTTATTTTCACACATCGTGAATTGTCATTATCGGGCCAGATTAAATGCACTTCGTTACTGCCTTTGAAATGCAGGCAAATTGCCCAGGGTTTCTTAAGTTCTCCTTCGATATTTGCCACCTCAAAAGAAACGTCTTTGCTGAAATAGATGTTTCCCGCGATTGTGACTCCTCCCTTATGGAAAACGATCCTGGTTCTGGATTCATAATATTTGCATCCAAGTACAATGGCAACATACAGGAATCCGGTGAAAGCAAATGCGAAATAATCAAAAACAGGACCGCCAGCGACTCTAAAATAACCGATTGTGGCAATAACGAGCAGAATTCCGCATACAAGAAGTGAAAAAGGACGGTGTATGATGAGAACGCTATTTCTTGCTGTGAATTTCCAGCCCACTGGACCGTTTATGACAATATCTTTATCAGTCATCAGGTCAATTGTTTTTCCATATGTAATTTCTTCCGTTTTTTTGATATATATCTGACGAGGTCATTTTCATCATGGAGCCAAGGGGAGCCAAGAAACATTGTATTTTAATATTAGTATTATACACATGATTATCGCACATCAAAGAAATTTGTCCGCTGGATTTGCATTGACGCAGAGGGCTGATTATAATAGGGTACTGAAAAAACATACCGCAAAGAATGCGCAGAAGGCACAAAGAAGAATATTCTGTACGGTGTTTTTTAAACTGTTCAATAATGATAACGGCATTGAGCGATTGAAAGGCGGTCTTTGTCTATTTTGTAAACAAGACGATGCTCGTCGGTTATTCGACGTGACCAATAGCCAGAAAGGGAATGTTTGAGAGGTTCTGGTTTTCCAGGGCCGCTGTGGGGATTTCGGCTGACTTCCTTGATAAGCTTGTTGATTCTCTGTAAGATTTTTCTGTCGTTTTTTTGCCAGTACAGGTAATCTTCCCAGGCTTTATCAGAAAAAATAATCTTCAATCCAGCAACTCCCGGGCTTTACCCTTACCTTTCTCGAGCTGAAGAATTGACTCAAGCAGTCGCTTTGCATTTCTTGGGCTTCTGAGAAGATAGGCGGTTTCCTGCAGCGCTTCATAATCTTCAAGCGAAATCATAACCACTGAACGATCCCGTTTGTTTGTAATAATGACAGGATCGTGATCATCACATACCTGCTTGATCGCTGACGACAGATTTTGCCTGGCAAGGGAATATGTCATTGATTTCATCGTATATTTCCTTAAAAAGGTATAACAATATTGTACAACATGCTGTACAACTGTCAAGCCCGAAAAAAAATGAAAAGCTGTCGGGAGAATGAATGGTAGACGGGGCGCCGCAGGGGGGTAGCAGATTCCGCACACTGAGAACTGCTGTTGTGTTTAACGCAAATGACGCAATAGACGCTATGAAAAGACCACCACGGCCGCAACCGGTCACTACCCGGCCTCTCCGGGTGATCCAGAACGAACTGAAAAACTACTGAAATAATTGGAAACCATGAAGGATCATGAAGAAACATGAAAAAAAGAAACAAGATTTTCAATACTCTACTTTACCTTTATCACCCATCCAGCTTTCTGAGTCTCTTCATGGTTTAACAAGCCTGTTGCAGTTGCTTTTAACTCTATTTTCTACGCTGTTCTTCATGCCCCTTCATGATCTGCTTCATGGTTCAATCAGCTTTTCACTCTGTTTATGTTTAAAATCATTCCCCTTGCGTTTATATCTTTTTCAATGCTGTTTATCAGTTTATTTATCCTGTCAATCCGGTCGATCCTGTCAAAAAAGTTTTCCGCAGTTCTCAGTTACTCTCAAAAAAAGATAAAAAATAAGGTTCATTTCCGGTACGTGGATTTGCCCAATGGGTATGCGAACTTTGTCTTCTGGGACGGCCATGTTGCCGATTTCAACGCGTATCAAATGGGCGGAAGCAGTGGAGACAGCAGATTCGGCAGGAACGGAGTGGATCCCAATTTGATAAAATGCGCATTTCGTGACTACCGCCGGTGGATCGGATACGGGGATGTTGACCGGTCCAAAGGCAAAGACGGCTGGAACGGCGATGTCCCTGTCTTTAAGTAAATCTGAAAAATAATCAAACAAACACACTGTGAAAATGTAAGACTGTACCTGTGGCGTGGGGCGGCGTGGTCTGGCTTTCTGAGCTGCCGCAGCAATTTGTCCTTGACGACTGACCTATTTCAATGGTGCAGTGTCTATCTCTCAGGAGATGATTTCAATATCATCAAGGCTTCCAAGCCCTTTTTGTTGAGCCAGCCGGAGGTATTCTACTTTTTTGGGATCGTGTTGCATGAGGCGGGTTCCGACTGCATCCACGGCTACCGGGTCGATGCTGGCAAGAATCCGGTTCAGTTTTTTTTCTGTTCCGGCCAGGTGCATTCCGCTGAGTGCGGTTGAGGCGTCTACAACAGACATGCCTGGTTTCTTGTACAGGCAGAGATCTACAACAGAATTGTGAGTGCTGGGAGAGTGAAGTTTTGATTTATTCCACGAACCGCTGTAAAAGGGTTCCGGTGCAAGGCCGAACATGTTTTTCATGGCAATGGTGGTTTCGGTGAAGCTGTGGTCTTTAAGAACAGGAACCGATATGATAAATGCGTCAATAGCGATCGCTGGAATGTAAAATTCGCTGAGCTGCATGGTATCGCTTCTCTTTATGCACTCTGCGGGCTCGGCATTGAAATCAATCAGGTCAATTTTGTTCCTGGTTGCCATTTCCGCATAACCGTTGGCTGCAAACGTGTCTTCTGTTCTGCCGCTGCCGCATCCTTCACCCACTGCAATTTCCGCCTGGGTGTGTTTGCGGACATACATGAGCACAGCTTCCGTCATTCGGACATTTGTAGTGACCGGCGGGGGAGATGCATTGGTCAGATTGGGTTTGATAATGATCAGGCCTTTTTCAGGAAGAACCTCAGATGCATGGATCAGATCCAGTGCCTTGTTCACGCTGGACGTGTAATCTGTGAATTTAACCTCTGCAACCCTGCTCATGAACGATTCCCCAAAAAAACGAATACTCTCAGATATGACTTGATCTCTGTCCAATGAATAATATTATAAGAGGACTTCTGCAGAAAGAAAAGGTTTTTCTGTTGAATGTCAGGCTTTGTCGCAAAAGTATTTTCGACTATTAGACAAAGATGAATGTTGTTGGTTTGCTGTAAAATATCCTGTCGAAATTGGTATCGTTATCGATATCGTTATCGAGTTGTACGAACAGCCGAAAACGATACCGAGTTGCGATAGCGATACCGATAACGACACTGTTACCAGGTTGACCTGCTTAACGTAAATAAGAATAACGTTTAACACGGCTTTTATGAAAATACTTTACGGCGTACAGACCACCGGGCACGGTCATATCGTCCGGTCCAGAGAGATGATTACCCAACTCAAGGCTAAGGGTCATGAAGTGACTGCTCTGCTGAGCGGTGCCGAACCAAAGAAAGGCTGGGCAACGGAAGTCTTTGAACCATATATTCAGAAACGGGGTCTTACCTTTATCACGGAAAGAGGCAGGCTCAAGCACTTTAAAACCGTGGCGCAGCTGAACTTCATCCGGTTTTTCAGTGATGTGTACAAACTGGATCTATCCGGATATGATCTCGTGATCAGTGACTATGAACCGATTACTGCTAATGCCGCCTGGATCAAGGGAACATCGAGTATCGGAATCGGACATTTGTATGCCTTTCGTTATCGTGTACCGGTCGTATGGTACAATCCCGTGGCAGTTTTTGTCATGAAGTACTTTGCAACCGTCAGATATCCGCTGGGACTTCACTGGCATCATTTCGATCAGCCCCTTCTGCCGCCCACGGTTCCGGATGATGTAAGAATTCAGCCGAATTCGGATGAAAAGAAAGTCGTTGTCTATCTGCCCAATGAGAAGATCGAAGACATAAAGGCCGCCGTTGAATCCTTTGATGGTTACCGGTTTTACATTTACTGGCACTTCAGGGAAAATGGATCTGAGAAAAATATGTTCTTCAGGCCGTTTTCCAGAGAAGAATTTGCAGCAGACCTCTGCGATTGCGGGGGAGTGATATGCGGAGGCGGATTCTCCCTGATCAGCGAAGCCCTTCACCTGGGAAAGAAAGTTCTGTCCAAACCCATCACGGGTCAGGCGGAGCAGGAAGCAAATGCTTATGCGCTTGAGAGACTCGGCAAGGGAATGGTCATGAGAGAGTTGAGTTCTGGCAAAATATCACGATGGCTGAAACTGTCGTCCATTGAACCCATGAACTATCCGCCGGTTCTGGGAGAGGTCATTGACTGGATTGGAAACGGAGACTGGGATGACATCCAGGGGCTTTCCAGAAAACTGTGGAACCAAACCTGTATCCGAAAGGATTGAAAGGAGTAGCGATAGTGATCAACAATCAGGGTTATATCAAAGACTCAAAAACAGATCCAGAGGTAACATTTCTTTTTGCCGGAGATTTGTGCCCGATTTACCGGCTCGACAGCATGCTTTCTCAGGGCAATATTGAAGAAGCATTCGGCAATACACTGGATCTGTTCAGGCGAGCGGATGTGAATGCTGTCAACCTTGAAGCGCCGCTCTGTTCAGACGAAAATCCGATTGACAAACTGGGACCCAACTTTAAGTCGGATCCGGCCGTCGGTAAAGCACTGGCAAACGTTCCGGTACATGTGGCCTGCCTGTCCAACAATCACATTATGGACCAGGGCACTTCCGGACTCTGCCAGACTCTGGATGAACTGGACAAAGCCGGAATAGAATACGTGGGCGCACACAGAACAGAACCGGACTCCGGCGGTGTTCTTGAAATGAATATCAACGGTGTGTCCACGGCAATCATTAACTACGGAACTGCTGAGGGAGCCGTTCCCAGGCAGGGGCCGGGACCTGCAAGGCTTGATCCGATCAAGGTCAGACGGGCGGTGGAAGAAGCTGCCGCCCGCTGTGATATCGTGATTCCGATTATTCACACCGGCAAGGAGCAGGTTCTCTTCCCAGCTCCCGGACTTATGGTGCTCTGCCGGGACCTTGTTGAGTCCGGCGCAGCAGCCGTTATCTGCCATCATCCGCATGTTCCCCAGGGCATTGAAATGTACCAGGACAGACCCATTGCCTACAGTCTGGGCAACTTTCTCTTTGACTGGAATTCACCGGAGCCTGAGACAGACAGCTCCTTTCTACTGGAGATCGGTTTTACAGGGAACCATACGGAACGTGTGCGCATCCACCCCTTTATCAAAACACGCAGCGCGGGTGCCGGACTGCTCGAAGGAGAGAAGAAGGAATTATTTATCGAGCTGATCAATGAGATTTCTAAACCCCTTACAGATGCTGCTGAACATCTTAAACTCTGGGAAGAGCAGTGCCGTTGTTATGCCGATCCCTTTTACATAAAACGGCTTCAGCGGGGAGCATTCTTTGGAGAGGATGATCCGAAGAATCAGTTGAGAGCCGCGTTGACCTTCCTCAACCTGCTCGAACGCGAAGAGCATGGTGAGATTCTCAGAGACGGACTCATGCTCAGAGTAACCGGCCGGGATAAACGGGACAAAGAAACACAGAGCCGACTGGAAGATCTGATGAAACGGCTGAAAGAGACTGCATTACAGTAAAGGACGACTTTCATGAGCCATTATCTTGATGAACTGCGCAGCCAGAGAGGTCACGGGCGCCATACCCTGATCATGGGAGTGCTCAATGTTACCCCGGATTCCTTTTCCGACGGGGGCAAGTGGCTTTCACCGGAAATGGCGTCGGAACACGCTCTGGAAATGGAAGCGCAGGGAGCGGATATGATTGACATGGGCGCGGAGTCAACCCGTCCCGGTTCAGAGCAGGTTTCTGAGCAGGAGCAGATCGATCGACTGATTCCGGTGCTTGAGCGGCTGAACAACAAACTCTGGATTCCAGTATCAGTGGATACATACAGCTCCCGCGTGGCCTGTGAAGCTCTGGATCACGGTGCTTCGATAATCAATGATATCAGTGCGTGCCGGTTTGATTCGGATATGGCAGTCCTGGCTGCAGAGCGGTCCTGCCCGGTCATACTCATGCACATCCAGGGAACGCCCCGCGATATGCAGAAAAATCCTGCGTATGTTGATGTGGTTTGCGAGGTCAGCGAACACCTGTGCAAACAGGCAGATATGCTTCTTGATACCGGAGTATCAAAAGAGAATATCATCCTGGATCCGGGTCTGGGTTTTGGCAAGAAGCACATCCACAACCTGAAACTGTTGAATAATCTCGGCAGGCTTCAGAAGACCGGTTACCCCATACTGATCGGCGCGTCCCGAAAGAGCCTGATCGGACATATTCTGGATGTTCCGGTCGATGAACGGCTTGAAGGTACGCTTGCGATTTCCGCTCTGTGCACGGTTGCGGGTGCAGACATCCTGCGTATACACGATGTCAAAGAAAACCTTCGCATCGTTCAGATGACCGAAGCTGTGATTCATGAGAATGATGAACGCCAGTGAGATCTGACTGCGGATGTGGTTCTACTCAGCACGGAGTTCCCATTCCGCGTTCAGCGGGATGATTTCCTCTTCAAGCCGATCGCGTTCTTTCTTGAGATCGCGCATTCTCTCCGCGTCCCGGAAAACCTCAGGATCCGCCAGTTGCCGGTCAATGTCGGCAACGTTGTCTTCCAGGGCTTCGATCTTTTTTTCCAGATTGGCGAGGGTCATCCGGGCAAAGGGTCGGTCCGGATCGGTCTGATCCTGCTTTCGCTGGGCATTGCTTCTGTCTTCTTTAGCTTTTGTCCGCTGCGTAATGCGCTTCTCCTGCTCTGCTTCTTTTTCTGTCCTCAGGTAATCACTCCACGTGCCGTTAAAGAGAAAGGCATTGCCCTTGCCGTCCAGAACGATCAGCTGATCGACCAGACTGTCCAGCAGCATCCGGTCGTGGCTGATCAGGAGCAGTGTGCCGGGATTGCGCGTTTTTTTTCCAACACCGGACGGGCCCGGACTGAACTTCTTGAGCGCTTCTTCCAGCCGCTCGCTGCCTGGGATGTCCAGATGGTTGGTGGGTTCATCAAGCAGCAGTACGTTATGCCCGCCGGCCACCAGGCCGGCAAGCATTGCACGGGAGCGTTCCCCACCGGAGAGAACGCCCAGAGGCTTTTCCTGGTCATCGCCGCTGAACAGAAACTGGCCGGCCAGATCCCGCGCCTGTTGTTCGGAGAATCCCCGAAGAGCGGACAGCAGATACTCGACTACGGTTCGGTCCACGGGCAGGCCTTCGTGAGTCTGGCTGAAGGTGCCGATATCCACATTGGCTCCGATCCGGACAGAGCCGGAATCCGCTGCCAAACGGTTGAGCAGGCAGCAGGCCAGGGTGGTCTTGCCCGATCCATTGGGACCGATCAGTCCGATGCGCTGACCGCGCTGCACGCTCAGACTGAAGTCGCTGAAGAGCTTTTTCTCGTCATATTCTTTGGACAGACACTCGGCTTCGAATACCATGTCACCGCATCGGGCAGGCGGGGGGAGTGTCATGGCCATGGCCTGCGGATCGACTGGAAGATCAGGCTGTTTCTGATTCAGAAATCGTTCCAGTCGCTTTTCTCTTCCTTTGGCTTCTCTGGCTCGCTGGCCTGCCTTGTACCGGTCAATGAATTGCTTCTGTTTGCGGATGAATTCCTCCCGCTCCTTTTTTTGCCGCTGCATTGTAAGCTGGCGTTCCTGGCGCTGACGCCGATACGCGGTGTAATTGCCAGGATATTCCACGAGCCTGCCGGCTTCCAGTTCAACAATCCGCCGTACGGCGTTGTCCAGAAGACGGCGGTCATGACTGACCAGTACGACGGTTCCGTCATACTCTCGAAGAAACTGCTCCAGCCACTGCCGTCCCTGAATGTCCAGGTGATTGGTGGGCTCATCCAGCAGAAGAACACTCGGATGAGCAAGGATCAGTTTGGCCAGTGCAAGCCGTCCCTGCTGTCCACCGGAAAGATCCGCGACATTGACATGGAAAGTGTTGTCCATCAGTCCCAGTCCGTGCAGTGTTGCATCAATGGTGTGATCTATGGTATATCCTCCGGCTGCCTGCATCTTTGTTTCGGTCTGTTCGTACTCCCTCATCAGCTGCTGGAGGTTTCTTCCCTGTGCGTCCGTCATCTGACGGGAGAGGTGTTCGAGTTTTTCATGCATGGACTTTAGGTGGGAGAAGGCACGGGACGCTTCCTCACGAAGGGTCAGACGGCTGTCCAGATTCGGATCCTGGTGAAGGTACCCGACGGTCACGTCCGTGCCCCGGGTTATGCGGCCGCTGTCCGGAACGAGCCCTTGGAGTTGAGCAATCATTTTCAGAAGTGTGGACTTTCCGGTGCCGTTGCGGCCTACAAGGCCGACGTGTTCGCCTGATTCAAGAACCAGGTTCAGGTTGTCAAAGAGGTCTCGCTCTCCAATGCGATAGCAGATGTTTTCAGCGGTCAGTAAAGGCATTTGTCTGGATTCCGTTCTGGATTCATGTCTGTTGGTTGTTACAGAAGTTGTACCTCAGCTTCGTATTCTGCGGGAGGAAATTCAATGTTGTCCGTACTCTGAGCATGGGTTGCACGCGTGTGCTTGATCAAAAAACGGAAATGCTTATTTTTCTCCGCGCTCGTCGACAAATTCACTCAAGGTCTCATCCGGCCACGACGGGTCCGAACCCAGTGTGAGCTGCCGGTACAGGGAGCGCCCGGCCACTGGCCACGGAAATTCTGTACCGGCAACCTCAGCCAGTGTGGGGCCGATGTCCATCAGATTGCAGATCGCCGGGTTTACGCTTTCCGGCTGTATCTGTCCGGGCCAGCGTGCAATCATAGGAATGCCAGCGCTGGATTCGTAGAAGTTCTTCTTCCACCAGCAGCCGTGTTCGCCCGCAGATTCTCCGTGGTCTGTGGTATACAGCACAAGGGTGTTTTCGCTCAGACCGGATTGGTCCAGTGCTTCAAGAATCTGACCGATCAGACGGTCAATGTGTTCGCACATGGCAAAGTAGGCAGCCCGGGCAACCCGGATGCGTTCTTCCGGAAGCAGAGGTTCCAGGATACCGGAGATGTCAAGGTAGTTGCGGATGCTCTCAGGCAGATCTTCTTCGCGTTGCGGTATGGTTACTTTATCGTAATAATAATCAAAGAGGTCTTCCGGTCCGACAAAATGCATACGTCCAATCAGTGTGGTCTCGTACCCGGCAAGCTGGAGCAGGTGTGCCCAGGTCGGTGTCTCTGAATTCAGTATGTGGTTGTTGGACCAGACCTGGTTCTGCGTCGGAGTCCTCGAGGTCATAAAGCTCATGCGGCTGGGAACGCACAGGGGAGAAGGGCAGTACGCGTTGGTAAACCGCATGCCTTCCCGGGCAAGACGGTCCAGATTCGGTGTGCGGACGATCGGGTTGCCGTAGCAGGACAGCACGTGTTTGCTGTGCTGGTCGGTCATGATTACAAAAATGTTCGGTCGTTCTTTGGAAGAACTCATCGATATTCCTTGAAAAAAAGGTTCTGAATATTATAGTAAGTATATGATTTAACTCAAGCGGAGAAAGGAATTAGAAAAAGCGAAAAAGACGAAATGAACGAGAACTGCTTAACGACTTATCGATCCAAAAGGTTACACAGTTATCTTTTCTTTTATATATCTCGCCTGTTTTCGCTTGAGGCGGATCAACTACATGCCTGCAGCGATCGTTGTCTATAACAGCCGTTTTCAGTTGTCGGTTTTTTCGATTACGATTACGAGCACCGCTTCGCTGAACACGGGAACGTTATCTTCACTCTTTTCTCATCACTCATCTCAGTCCTTTACCTGCAGTCTCTTTGACAAAGCGGTTTTGTCAAAGTGACAGAGTTCCGCATAGACCTTTCTGAATGTGCTGTTTTTATAAGGTTTTGTCTGAGAATTACTTACTGCATGATATCTGAATTGGCATTTTCTTTGCAATATATTCTTGTGTTCTTGTGGAATTGAAAAAATGAACATTGTTCTCGAAAGGAGGCAGAATATGTTTAACAGAGATTTTTTCAGATGGGATCCATTCAGAGATTTTGAAAGAAACGTTGGATCGCTGTTCTCCGGAGTTCCCAGACGGGCACGCTACAGCGCGTATCCGCTGGTCAATATCTGGGGAAACAACGAGGGGCTGAGCCTGGAAGCCGAAATTCCGGGAGCGGATCCGGACAAGCTGAATATTTCCGTGGAAGGCAACCGGATTACAATTTCCGGAACACGGGAAGCCGGAGGCAAGGAAGAGGAAACATCCTTTCACCGTCGTGAACGCGAGACCGGTTCGTTCAAGCGGGAGTTTGAGCTTCCCTATGATGTCGAAGCAGAAAAGATTGATGCCTCGTATGAGATGGGCGTTCTCACGGTCCGTATGTCCAGGCATGAGAAGGACAAACCCCGAAAGATTGAAGTCAAGGCAAGTTGACAATATGTATTCAGCATGAAAGGAGGTGTTCATCATGGCGGATAAGAAAAAAGAGCTTCAGAAACGCGAAGCCGGCGCTCCGGGCGAAGTGGAACGCACACGAAACAACCCGGTGTTTACTCCGAATGTGGATATTCTTGAACAGACGGATACCCTTCTGATTACTGCGGACATGCCGGGTGTGGATGAAAAGTCAATAGACATTACCATTGAAGAGGGTGTGCTCACACTTCGAGGAAGTGTGGAATTGCCAGAGCACAAAAATGAATCGCTGCTGTATCATGAGTACCATGTGGGCAGCTTTGAACGCTCGTTCCGGCTCAACCAGGAGATTGATGTGGACAAAGTCGAAGCAAGCGTGAAAAACGGTGTGCTTACCGTTGTGCTGCCCAAGAGTGAAAAGGCCAAACCCAAAGTTATTCAGGTTAAGGCCGGATAAGAGATAACCCGATTTCTAACCAGGAGGTGATTGAGATGTCACTCAGAGATTTAATACCGTGGAACCATACAGAGGGCAAGGTTCCGGTCAAGAGAGGCAATGATCCCTTCAGTATGCTTCAGGGTGAGATCAACAGCATATTTGACAGCTTTTATCAGGGTTTCGGGCTGACCCCCTGGAAAGAGCAGGGATCCATGCTGACCGCCTTCAATCCGAACATGAATGTCAAGGAGACGGACAGGGAGCTCAAGGTAACGGCTGAACTGCCGGGAATGGACGAGAAGGACATTGACGTATCCATCTCGGACAATGTGCTGACGCTCAAAGGTGAGAAAAAAGAAGAGAAGGAAGAGAAAGACAGCGAAGGTCATGTGTACCGGTCCGAGTGTTCATACGGCAGTTTTGAACGCTCGATTCCGCTTCCTTCGGATGTGGAAGCCGACAAGGCGGACGCCAGCTTCAAGAATGGCGTGCTTACGTTGAGCATTCCGAGAGTGCCGGAGGAAAAATCTCCGCGAAAGAAGATTGAGATTAAAAAGGCATAAGAAAAGACAAACAAAGACTTTAGTGTTAAAAAATACCCGCGAAACTGGCAAACCAGGCGCGGGTATTTTTTGGCAAAACCTGTCTGATTTCAGTCCTTATGGTGGAAAATAAAAAAGGCCTTTCCGTAAAAAGAAAGGCCTTTTAGTGGACATGCCGCTGAGCAACTGCTTTTTCTCCTACTGAACTCCCCACAGGAGTTCAATTTGTTTTGAATCATCTGTCGTGATATGATGTCCCTGTCTTAATATTCCCGTACTGTGAGAAACGGATTTCTTCTCTTCTATGACCACCTCTTTTTTTAATTTCAGGGTTTTTTGATCAAAAATAAATAGAATGCCGTTTCGCAGCATAAACAATGAGTCCTTTTCAATCAGAAGAGCGGCATGGCCGTATGAGGCCGGAGAAATGGCTTTATTCATTGTGAACTCGTCAGCGCTTACTTCATTGTTTTTGTCTTTGTCATATCTTTTCAGCGAAAAATCCCATCGTTTGCCGGCTTCGTCTTTTGTAACCTTTCCGTCTTTATCCTTGTCGTAAAACGACAGATGCGCCTTGTTTCGCTCTGCTGCAATCTTTTCAGCCTGTTTCATGGAGATCTTGCTCAGATCTGCTTTGTTCTCAATCGTAAAGTCTTTGAGATTAACACACGAAAGGGTTGCGCCGCTGATAATATACATTTTGTTGTTCTGAACAACCATGGGGCCGGAACCGGTGGTACTGTTGTCCTGTGCGGAAACATTCGCACACAGCACGCAGCTCAAAACAGCCGCCATACCGGTGATGGACAGCATAAGAGTTTGTTTATTATTTTTCATGACAGATTCTCGCTTTCAGTAAAACAGGTTTTTGTGTTGACAGGCCAATGATAAAACAAACTGCATCAATAGAAAAGAGATTTATTTTTCGCGTGTTCACCTCCTAATCAACCTGGTTGAAATAGTATTGCAGCTTTTTGTTTATTTGCTCTCTGATATTCTTTTTTTGTACCCACTGAATTCAAGGGAGTCTTTGCTGAAAATATAGATGATTCCGTTACGAAGCAATAAAATACTGTCTGAGGTCAGCAGCAGAACGGATTTATCCTCATCCGGATATTTCCTGAGAAAAGAGAGCAGTTTATGAGAAAGCATGTTTTTCCGGATGTTCTCCTGGTGTATTTGAACGTTCATTGTTGTATTTGTAAAGGAAATATCTTTTTTCAGAAGAATGTTGCCTGTGGCACTGTCCACTTTGGAAAGGGTTGTTGGCGTGGCAATATACAGGCTGCTGCCTTTGGTGACCATGGGACCGCCTTGTGTGTGAATGACCGGAGCGTCATCCGGCTCCGGCAGGACCAGAACATCGCCTTGTGCCAGTACATATTTCTGTTGATTGCTCGTTACAGCAACGCTGCCGCGTTGGACCGAGACCTCCATTTTAGACATCTCTGTTTCTCCGGAACGGACTTCAACGGAAAACCGCGTTCCCTTGACCCGGACAACTCCCAGCATGGTGTGAACATCAAAGGTGCCGGAACGCGGAACAACATCACAGGTGATTTTTCCCTGTTCGACAAACACGGATTCCCTCGAAGGTTCCCCTTGCAGTATAATGGTTGTTTGTGGGGCAATATCAATCGTGCAGTATCCGCCTAAATTCAATACAGCGGGCTGGTCTATCGTTTTCAGCTCAGATCCCCGGTCCAGCCGGTTGCTGTTGCCAATTTGAACCGGTCCTGAAATCACGGGATCCGGGTAGGACGAGACAAAGAGAAACCATGAAATCCCGGTCAGTGCGGCAACAAGCAACGCTGCCGCAGCAACCAGGCCGCGCCGCGACATGGACGCCTTGTTGGGAATAGATACAATCTCCCCGGTGGTTGCATGTTCCTTGTAAAGAAGAATGTTCTGCAGAGAGAGCTGCAGGAACAGGTCCTGAAATTCAGCATCCGTGCACAGCAGGTGCTCAAGTTTCTGGAACTCCTCCTCTGATACGACATGATCGAAATATTTAAGGATGAGATTGATGTTGTCCTGGTTTTTCATATTAAATTCATGAGTCCTGTAATCGCCGGATACACTCAAAAAGCTTCTGACGAATACGTGAAAGTTTGACCTGAGCAGCCCCGGGCGTTGTGTTTAAAATATTGCTGATTTCCTTGAACGTGTGTTTTTCTGCAAACCGCAGGTGTATCAGCCTTCTCAGGTGTCGGGGCAGCTCAAGCAGGCACTTCTTCAAACGGTTTATCAATTCTGGAACCCGGCTTTCTTCTGGAAAGGACTGCCGGGCAAAGGCTTTCTCCACTGCGACCATGGACTCCACGGAAAGAATTCTTCGGTTCTTTTTTCCGCATTGTTTGAAGAAATTCAGGGTTTTTCGCCTGGCAATTTCCCGGCTCCAGGGGCCGAAATCGCGTACCGTGATTCCCTGTTTTTCCTTTTGCAGGATAATAAGAGCAACCTCCTGGAAGAGATCTTCCGCGGTGTTGTAATCCCGAACTATGGCCATGATATAGGAAAGCAGATGCTCTCTATGCTCCAGAAGCCTTCGTGATATAGAGTCGTGGTTTGGATCGCTCATCGTTCTCTCAGGTTGCTGATTCTTACTGCACTGTATACTTTATTGTGGCAGGTACGCTGAAAATCATACGATATTTCTATGAATAATTTACGAAATCATCACGATATGTCAACCAAACTTCTGTTGAATCTGCGATAGAGGAGAATATAATAACGGCATAAAATGTGGACAAAACAATACCCTGAATGCGGGGCAGTGGAACCCATGACAGCAAAACAATTTTATGACTGGCAGGCTTCCGGCGAAACCAATGATGTGATGAACTCGTTTTTCCCTGGAGAGTGAAAATGAAAATTGAACATGCCGCCTGGTTGGTGGAAGATCCCATTGCAGCCGCTGACTGGTACGTGGTAAACCTGGAGATGCAGATTGTACGCGCGGGCGACGCGCCGGCGCACGCCCGGTTTCTGGCAGACAGCACCGGACGGGTTCTGCTGGAAATTTACAACAATCCAGCCGTGCAGGTGCCGGATTACCGCAGCACCAATCCCCTGATCATTCACCTGGCATTCAGCGTTGATGATGTCAACGCATCAAAAGACCGCCTGCTGAACGCGGGTGCCAGTCTGGTCGATGATGTCAAGACACTGGACAATGGAGATGAGATGGCAATGCTGCGCGATCCATGGGGATTTCCGCTCCAGCTTCTCAAACGCGCTGAGCCGATGTGATGTACATTTGTCGTTTTTGTGCTTGAAAATGGCGTTATGGTGAAGGTTCGTACTGGAATCCCGGATATAGTATACACATATCAGAATAACCTTTTGATAAGGGAAATGCTATGCTGCCGAGAGAACGAGTCA
Source organism: uncultured Planctomycetota bacterium (assembly GCA_964524955.1). GTDB lineage: Bacteria > Planctomycetota > CAZGEP01 > CAZGEP01 > CAZGEP01 > CAZGEP01. The sequence goes on from CAZGEP010000024.1 coordinate 15,568, forward strand.
TCCAGGTGATCCAGCATGAAAAACCAGATCGCATTCCTGTATACGGATGGGTACGGGCAAACCTTGAAGAAATGATTACCGAGGAATTCGGATCGGTAGTTGCTTTTGAGGATCATTACGAATTCGATTTTGTTCATCTGTTCGACGGTCCGGGGCCGTATTCGAAAGAAGCCATTGATGATATCCGAGAACGTAAGGGCGCGGTGGAACCTGCGGATCTGCTGGAAATAGAACTCACGGATGTGAATCGCGAAGGCGCTTACGACAAACTCCGCAAAGCAGTTCGCCATCACAAACAGGATCGTGGCCGGTTTGTCTATGTTCAGACACCGGGCATCTTTGAATGCCTGAACGGCCCGTTCGGGATCGAGAATCACCTGGCCTATCTGCTGATGTTTCCCGAGGACCTGAAAAAAGTTTACCAGCGTCAGGCCGAGTGGAACCGTGCATATGCCATGAACTGCCTGGACCTGGACATTGACATGATTCATATCTCCGACGACTGGGGTTCGCAGAACAATCTGATGTTCAGCCCGGAAACCTGGAAAGAGATGATCTTTCCCTATCATCGTGTTTTCTGCAGCGCGGTCAAGGATCGGGGTGCGTATCTGAGCCTGCACACGGACGGCAACAACAACTCGGTTGTGGATGGAATCATTGAACTGGGGTATGACGTGGTCCATCCCTGGCAGGAGTCCGCGGGTATGAGCCTTGCGGTATTCAAGCAGAAATATCGTGACCGCTTGACGGTTATGGGCGGACTGGACGTACAGAGCACCATTGGGTTTGGTAAACTGGACTTTCTGGAGGCCGAGATCCGTCGGGTCATGGACATGTTCCGGGACGGGGGCCTGCTCTTCTGCACCACGCACTTTATCCAGGATCACTGCACGCTGGAAGAATTGAAATTCGCCTTTGATATCGCAAAAGAGTATGCCTGAGGTTTCCGGCTTGCCGGGAGATTGCTTTTGGGTTCAATTCAGTGTTCACAGCTTTCTCATCCTGTGATTCTGCCGGGCGTTTCCATTTCTGTTGCCTCTTTTTACTCATCGCTCATTTTTCTTTGCTTCAAACCACCAGACTCTTGACTGCAGCTCAATTTTCTCATAGACATCGTAGCGGATATTGAGATAATGGTCTGTTTGTCTGGATATAATCAGGACTGGAAATATGAACGAGAGAGAAATTATCCAAGCCATTACTCAGATTACCGACGCCGCAGCAAGATATCCGTCCGGTCCCGGAGATGACGCGGCCGTGGTGTCCGTGGATGGAAAAGAACTTGCCCTTGCCTCGGATGCACTGGTGGAGAATGTGCATTTCCAGTGGAACCAGGCCACCCCCGAACAGGTCGGCAGAAAAGCTGCGGCTTGCTGTTTGAGCGACATTGGCGCCATGGGGTTCCGGCCGTTGTGTCTGCTGCTTGATGTGGGAATACCAGCAAAGCGCTCTGCGAATGTTACTGAAATTGTAAAAGGGGCGTCTGATCTGAGTCAGGAGATCGGCGCGCATGTGGCCGGCGGGGATGTAGTGCGGAGCCATACCTGCTTTGTCTCGGTTGCAGCCATCGGAGTCTCAACCGGATATCCTCCGGTGCTTCGAAACGGCGCCAGGCCCGGAGACCGGATTGGAGTGACCGGGAGACTGGGCGGGTCTATCCTGGGCAAACACCTGACTCTTCAACCGCGAATCAAGGAGGGATGCTGGCTGGCGTCAAAGGGGATTCATGCCATGATCGACATCAGCGACGGTCTGCTGTCGGACCTGGGACATATTGGAGAAATGAGTTCTGCAGGCGCTATGCTTGAGGAAATCGATATTCCGGTTTCCGGACGGGCCATTGCTTTGGAAGAAAAGGACGGAATACCGGCAATGTCGCATGCCCTGAGTGATGGAGAGGATTTTGAACTGCTTTTTACCGCTGATGATAAAACCATGCAATTCATACAGAGTGAGTGGCCGTTTGAATGCGACCTTACGGTGATCGGTGAGATCGAAGACCGGGCCGGGATCCGTATTCAGCAGCATGACGGAAATATCATGGACATTGAACAGAAAGGATTTGACCACTTTCATGCAGAATGAGTTTACCAGCTGTTCGGAAAAGGAAACCATTGGCTTCGGTGCTGCACTGGCGAAAAAGCTCAAGGCCGGAGATACACTTGTACTCAAAGGCAATCTGGGTAGCGGAAAGACCGTGATTACCAAAGGCATATCCCGGGGACTGGGGGTTGCGGATCTCCGCGAGGTCCGCAGTCCCACCTTCTGTTTGTGCCGGGTTTACGAGGGACGGATGCCGATCTTCCATGTGGATGCGTTCCGTATGGAGGATCCGGAAGAACTCTATGACCTGGACTTTCCGTCCGAGATTGCCGCAGGCGTTCTGATTGTGGAGTGGGGGGAACGTATTGAACGGGAACTTCCATCTGCGCATTACACAATTGAAATCAGCGTGGCCGGATCCACCGAACGGACCATTATGGTAACACCGCCCGAAACGTCGTGATTACCGGCTGAATGCAGTATGATTTTCTGGTCCATTGCGTTTAAAATGCAAATAAAGGGGACGCAATGGACACACGTGACGCCATGTCCCCCCTTCAAGCGTTGAATAACCTTGAAACCTTCTTTTTTCAGTGAGAATGCACCATCGTGGCGTCAGTCACTCTGGAGCGACCGATACTGCCGGGGAGACATGCCGGTTTGGCTGCGGAACTGACGGCTGAAGTAGTTGCTGTCGTTGAATCCCAGGTCAAAGGCAATGTCTGTGATGCTGTCCGGTGTTTCCCGGAGCCGTCGGCAGGCCCGGGCAATCCGGATACGGAGCAGGTACTGCCGCGGAGAGATGCCGGTGGCGCTCTTAAAGTGCCGAAGCAGGCTCCGGGTGGAGAGGCCGGCCTCACGCGCCAGAACCGTATTGGGTATTTCCTCTGTATACCTGGATTCAAGAAAATCAATAGCCTTTCCAACCGGCGTGGGAATTTCCTTTCGGCTGAAGTGGTCCATGGAAAAACTGCGGCAGAGCAGGACCATAAACTGCTGGAATAGTCCGGCAGCCATCACATCCGCACCCGGCCGTTTTGCCGAGAGTTCTCTTTCAATACCGGCAAGCAGTCCGTCCATGCGGCTGAGCAGTTCCGGTTCAGCGTGCAGGCATTGCGCTGCAGTTTCCGGTTCCTCACTGCTGCGTGCAAAATCAATCAGCCGGTTAAATTCGGGTATGGTGAATAGGTCAGGGATCTTCTTTTTCAGAAAGTCCCGGCAAAAGAGAATGTTGTACAGGTTCAGATTCTGCAGGTTCTGATAGGCATGCTCCTGGCCGGTGCGGATAATCAGAATATCTCCTGCGCAGACCGGGAAGGGTCTCTGGTTGATGATATGCTCGCCGGTTCCGCGGGTTATGACCACCATTTCCGCAAAGTCGTGGGTGTGCGAAGAAATAACGCGTCCGTCACAAACCAGACTGAACACCTGAAACGGAAAGAGATTCAGGCGGTAATTCCAGGAATTAAATAATGCGTTTGCAGCCATCCGGCCCTCCAGAGAAATCCGTGCGATCCCAGCCGCTGTTAACGTAATTATACCGGCTGCAGCAAAGAAAAACAGCATAATGTTGCAATCATGAAGTCTGACGTTACATTTGTAACAATAAATTGATTTTTGATGGATTTTTAGGTGCTGCAAAACGAATTGTATTCAGTTTTTTTGAACAAAATGCTGTTTTGAGTCGTTTCAACATTACCTCAACATTCAAACGGAAGGGAGATCCAATGCTCGCTGGTATCATCAAGGGCGTTCGAACAAGCACGGTTGTACCGGTGACCCCCTCGGATTATGAACCTTCGGACGAACCCTCTGCTTCAAAGCACAAGGAACCTTCGGACTCGTCAGTCGGACCGGACGGCATTGATCGGCTGTATTTAAAGACCCAGTCAAAAGACCTGTTTCTGTATCGCGAAGACGAATCCTTTATTACCGCCGACAGTACCGTGATAAAACTCCGCACAGCGTACAACGGTCCCCTGGATTTCCGTCTATACAAGTTTGCGGACAAAACCTCCTGACAGGAGGTCCGGACCGAGGATATTCCAAAAATGGATCCCGTGCGGAAGTGGCAGCAGCAGTTCAAGCCGCTGCAGCACAATAATGGCTCAGAGCACGAAGAGGTGGACGTGTCTGTGGACGGTCTTTCGCCGGGATACTGGATGCTGATGTGCGGCGCGCGCTATGCACCTGAGATGGCAGCTAAAAAATTCTGTGTGAGCCGGACCGCACTTTATCTCCGTACTGTTTCCAACAAGTGCGTGGTCTGCGCCGTGGATCGGGTCACCGGATCTAAGCGACCGGGCGAGAATGTACGGCTGAATATTCAGGGGAAACCGGATTTGGATGAACTGGCCAGAAAAGAAAAGGTGATTCGGGTGCAGGCGTTTCGAATCGGCTATGAAAATGCACAGACTGCGAAACTGAAGAACGTGCATCTGGATCCGCAAGAGCAGCTTGCCTGGGCCCGGGCCTATGCGCGGGGACGATCCTGCCGCATGCTCTACCCGCTGATCCACCAGACCCGGGAGGCAAAGACCTGGGCCAATGGAGCGGTGGAATTCAAAGTCAACTTGAGCGATCCCCTGTATGACTGGACAATCGTTGCGGAAAAAACCCGTGGATGTGCGCGGGCGGAAACGACATATCAGGAGTCTGGTCCGGAACCTGTTCTGTCTCTGAGGCCGGTACTTTTCATGGTGAATTCAAAATTCCTCAGACCGTTCGTCTGGGCAATTGCTCCCTGATTACATCCCGGGGAGAAGCGTATCCGTATCGGATTTTCCGGATCGAGGAATTCCGCGTGCCCACGTTCCATACAAGGCTCCGTTTGAAACAAATCCCTTTAGAGTCCGAACGTGGATTTCACCGGATCCGGCTGTGGAAGGCAGCCCGATAAAGCTTACTGTGGAAGCCAAACACTGGAGCGGTCGTCCTGTTCAGGGAGCAACCGTTATTGTGGAAGGACATGAGAAGTCAGCTTATACGAATGCGCAGGGGCGGACGAAATTCGCACTGAGGGCACAGCAGAAAAAGGGAAAACAGAAATTCCGCGTTTTTATAAGCCACAAGAACCGGGTGGTGGTTATGGAAAATATGTTGAACGTAAAGCCCCGGAAAAAAGACACTGTACGAAAGGATTCCTCCTGCAAAGAGTCACCACTTCGAAGAGACCTGCTGGATATCCGGAACCGGGCGTCATCCATTAATGCCGGAAAGGAACTCCGATTTACCCTGGAACTCGACCGGTCCAATGGAAAAGAAACCACGGTCCTGGTTTTTCTTGAAAATCACCGGATGCTGGAGTGGCGGTCACTGGAACTGTTCCCAGGCAATCATAAAATCAGTCTACCCACGCACCTTTCATACGAATCCGGAGCCACGCTGACAGTTATTGCCCTGTTCGGAAAAGACCGGCTGACGGACAGCCATTATATAGAAATTCGTCCTGTACATCGCTTCATCAGCCTGGGTGTGATTCATAAGGCATTGTACTGGCTGCGGCAAGATCCGACGCCGGATATCCGCGATTTTTATCATATTTTCGCCATGCCGAGTAACGCACAGGGACAATATGACTCGCCGTATCCGTATGCCCCTTCAGGTGGAACTCGCCCTGCCCCGGGCTGTGCGTAAAGGGGATACCGTCAATCTGTCAGCCATTGTGCGGGACAACACGTCGGGCGGGGAAGAGGCTCCGCGTTCTGTGGTGGTGTCTGCGAACATTCAGGACATTACAGATGTGTCCGGAGAAGCCCAACTGGCTTGCGGAAAACAGCATCGGCTCAAACTCCCGCTGCTCAATGCACCGCAAAAGAAACTCACAATTTCAGCCTCTGTGCGGGATACAGCAAATGATCAGTCGGATGCTATTGAAAAAACATAACCGTACTGCCCCGCGGAAATCGGATTCAGCGGACCTGGAGCGGGACGCTCGTCGGAGAAAAGGAGATCAATCTGGATCCCGGTATTGCGCTTGTGCCTGAAAGTGCGGAACTGGTTTTGATTCTGGAAACCGGGTTTGCCGGGCCGATTCAGTCTGCGCTGGATGCCCTGATCAAGTATCCGTACGGCTGCGTGGAGCAGACCCTGAACCGGTTTACACCAGCTGTTGCTGCGCAGCGCGCCTTTGAGAAGGCAGGGCTGAGGTTTTCACGTGCTTCAGAGTTGCCCGGGATACTGGACAAAGGGTTGGAGCGGCTGGCTGCGTTTCAGCATTCAGACGGCGGATGGGGGTGGTGGAAGCACGACAAGACTAATGATTTCATGACCGTCTGTGTGCTGGAGGGTCTGGCCGCCTGTCGGCAGGCCGACCATCCGGTTCCGGAAACCATGATTTTCCGAGGGGAGGCGTATCTCTTTCAGCAGTTGATCAGCGAGAAAGTGACCGGCCGTCATCCGCACAGAAGCAGCAGGGATGGGCTCCGTCTTGAAGCAGCGCATGCACTGGTAAGCGTGTATTCACTGGAGCCTGAACAGTATGTTTCTCGTGTCAAACGTCTCAGAGCAATGTTGAACGAAAGGCTCAGTCAGGAAGATTCGCATCGTCTCTGTGACCGTATACTGATTGCTGATACCCTTCGGTTGCTCGGCAATCGGGATGAAGCGGTCCGGATCTTCAAACGGGTGCGGAAAGAGTTTAAGAAAGAAACCGCCGGTACTATGGTAACAGCCCTGTATCTGAAATGCGGAGCACAACTCCTGCCGGGGACACCGGAATGGTACGAACTCGGACAGGATCTGGTGGCTCGCAGAAAGGGTTGCAGCTGGGGAGGCACGCTGACCAACGCAGCGGTTGTGAACGCACTCATGCAAGTAATTCAGCGTGAGGAGAACGTTGACACAGCAGTGGATGTTTTTCTGGGCAAACACCGGGTCGGGGGAATCAGGCTTTTCGCTCAAGGCCGCCGCTCGTTACAGCTCAGAAAAGGAGTGGATTCAGCTGAATTCCTGCGGATTGTTCCGGGAAAGAAGAGCAGTCGGGTATACTGGTCTGTTCAATGGCATGCCTGTACGGATGCTGAGATTCCGCAACCTGAAGACCCGGATGCTTCTATTGCCGCCAGCTTCAGTCTGTTGATTCCGGAACGAAAAGAGATAAAACCTGAAGACGGAACGCTCCGTGTTGGTCGGGGAAAAACCATTGAAGTTGTTCTGAGCTGCGAACTCACCAAACCCATGTCCTACCTTCGCGTTTCTTTTCCGCGTCCCTGTGGCGTTGAGCTGATCCGTGCGCCGCGTGAAATCAGCGCCTGCACCCAGCGGGATGATGGAATTCATTTCTTTATTGAACATTGGAGCAAGGGGCAGCATCAGATTCGCTTTCTTGTCCGGGCCGAAGCTGAAGGCCGGGTCTTTGCGCCCCTGCCGGAACTCAACCCCATGTACGGATCAACTATAAACGTCAAACGATCCAGCCCGCGACTGTGGGTGATTGAATGAAAATGGATGAAGGTGAAGAAAGATAAATGAGATAATTCTTTATATCTTAATCCTCTCAAATCTTTACTATCGCTATCCGGGGCTTTGTCCTTGACAGCATTCGGATTATCATTATCCTTTATTAACTTTTTGTGAACAAAGAAGTCTTTCAGTATCACAAATCAGTAGCGCTATACGAATAAGTTAGAAAAACCTTTGTGAAAAAATATCCTGAATGGGCTTGCTTATGAAAAAATATCTGAAAACTGAATCTGTTTATTCCGAGGGGGATCGGTTTACGGTGGTGCGTAAACCGCTTGCACAGACCCGGGTGACTCCGGTCCGGACAGAAAAGGTTGGAGACGGCGTTCTGTTTGTGGATTTCGGCAGGGCTGCCTTTGGAACGCTGGAGATTGCAGGCTCCGGCCTGAGCGGTCGAAGCAGCGTGGTTGTTCACCTGGGAGAGAAACTCAACGATTCCGGGCGTGTTGATCGGGAACCTCCTGGTTCCATACGGTACATCCGCATTGAACAGTCTGTATCCGGAACTGAAAGCCTGGTGCGCATTGTTATTCCGCCGGATGAACGCAATACAGGCAAGGCAGCAATCCCAATGCCCGAAGACATCGGAGAGGTCTATCCCTTTCGGTACGCGGAAATTGAAGATGCCGCAGGGTTGGATTCGGAATCCATCTGTCAGGTTGCTGTGCATTATCCCTTTGATGAAACAGAGGCGCAGTTTTGTTCTTCGAACTGCATCCTGGATGCGGTATGGGAGTTCTGCAGGTACAGTATCAAGGCTACATCCTTTTGCGGCGTGTTTGTGGACGGAGACCGCGAACGGATTCCGTATGAAGGAGATGCTCTGATCAATCAGCTGGGGTGGTACGCTGCATCATCGGATACGATCCTGCCGCGGTTTTCTCATGAATATCTGATTCAGTATCCGGCATGGCCCACAGAGTTTCAGATGCAGTCCGTGATCATGGCCTGGAATGACTACATGGTTACGGGAAACACGGACTCGCTGGAGATGTTCTACGCTGATCTTTGTGCCAAGACTCTGATCGGTCTGGCCCGACCTGACGGACTGATCAGTACGCAAAACGGACTGCTGACCCGCGAACTGGAGCAGAGCCTGAATCTTTATCACTCACGGTATATTTTTGACAACGGCCTGCGTGACCTGGTGGACTGGCCTCCGGGGTCCTTTACTCAGGGGGGGCAGGGTGAACGGGACAACCATGAAATGCTGCCCGTAAACACAGTGGTCAATGCCTTTCATTACCGTGCTCTGGTGCTGATGAGCGCGATTGCCGGAGTTCTGGGCAGAGGGAATGATCAGAAGCGTTTTTCAGCACAGGCGGAAAAGGTCAAGGCAACGGTAAACAGACTCCTTTTGAATTCTGAGAAAGGCATTTACATTGACGGTGAGGGATCAGGCCACTCCTCGCTTCACAGCAATATGTTTGTGCTGGCATTCGGTCTGGTTGCGGATGCCTGCAAAGAGAGCGTGTTGGAATATATTATTTCCCGAGGCATGGCATGCAGTGTGTACGGAGCCCAGCATTTGCTGGAAGCTTTGTACACGGCAGAACGGGCTGATGTTGCGCTTTCTCTTATGACCGCAACACATGACCGAAGCTGGCATCACATGATTGAGTCAGGAGCCACCATGACCTGGGAGGCATGGGACTGGAAGTACAAGAACAACCTGGACTGGAATCATGCCTGGGGTGCTGCACCGGCGGATATCATTATGCGCCGTCTTGCTGGTATTCGTCCAGAAGAACCCGGATTCAAAAAAGTGCTGATTAACCCGCAGCCTGGATCTCTTGAACATTTCAGGGCTAAAGTGCCTACACCTGAAGGTTCTGTTGGGATCTCGTATGAACGTGAACCTTCTGCCGGTCAGCTGAAGATCTCTTTGCCAGGGGAGATGCCTGCCCGTGTTAAGCTGCCCGATGCAGGCTCCAGAATTAAAAAACTTTCAGTCAATGGAAAATCTCTGGACTTCCAGCCGTCAAGGGAGCACTTTGTTCATCTTAAGCCCGGCAGCCATGAAATAACCTGGCAGACCTGATTCAGGCGTTGTCTGGTATTGTTTGTACAGGTCAAGACCGGTTTGTAAATTGACGATGCTGACTCCTGGTTGCTCTGCGGATCAAAAGCAAGGTTTCGGCGACTGCTTTGTCGCTGACTATGAACTTTCCATGATTTCCCGGATGCTGATCTTGCCGCGCACCAGCATTTCTTTTTTTGCTTTGGAAAGCTTTTTTATCTTTTTCTCCGCTTTGAGTGCTGTGTTTCTGTCTCCGATCGCAACCTGCCAGGCCAGTGCCAACGGTCCTTTTCCCTTGAGATATTTGGCTCCCTTTGTCGAATTGCTCTGATGCTCTGCAAATCGTCTGTTGACATCGGTGGTGATACCTGTATACAGGCTGTTGTTTCGGCATCGGATCAGATATACATACCATGTATTCATTTTGGACATACCATTATTATATTGGATTGATGTGGTAATTCAAAAGAATATGAGCGCCGGGGCTGTGCAAGAGATACAGGATATAGTGCAGATATCATTGGTCAGTACGGTTCCTCAGAAATAAGTGGACAGTTATCCGTATGAAATATATTCGCAATCGTAATCAGTATTGATAAACGGTTTTCACCACTCTTTACTCATCACACGGTACTGCAGCTATGATACCGAAGCCGACACTACCGATTCCGATCTTGTCATTTTCTTTCTTTGATTTCCATTTCTGTAAAGCGATAATTGAGAATGAGCATTATTATCTGATCAAGGATTATGAAAATGCCTCGATTCGTATTTTTCGTCTTATTCTTATTTTTCATTTTACTGGTGCTGATCATTGGCGCTGGTCTGGCAGCGTATGGACTTATCAGGTACACGTCCTATACCCGGCAGGGATTTGTCAATCAGTTTGACAATTCATATTCAGTACAGAACACTCCGGACAAAGGTTCTGAAAAAGACGCTTCAGCAAAGCCTCGCCCAAAGACCTTTTTTGAAATGCTGGCGCTTGCCGGTGAGGAGCGGACCCGGCACTCTGTACGGTATGATCCTGCCTATGTGAAACTCAAATACCCGGGCGGAGATGTACCTCCGGATCGGGGGGTGTGCATCGATGTGGTGATCCGGTCCTATCGTGCGCTGGGGATTGATCTGCAGAAAGAGGTGCACGAAGATATGAAAGCGCATTTCAGTGTGTATCCCCGTATATGGCGCCTGTCAAAACCCGACACCAACATTGATCACCGCCGCGTGCCCAATCTGATGACATTCTTTAAACGACATGGCACTGTGTTAAAGAAATCAACCAATGCCAGGGATTACAGGCCCGGAGACATTGTGACCTGGGACCTGGGCAGGGGCATTACGCACATTGGGATTGTTACGACAAAACAAACTCCGGATAAAAAGCGGTTTCTGATCTCGCACAATATCGGTGCAGGACCGCAGCTTGAAGACGTGCTCTTTAAGTGGAAAATCACAGGTCATTTCCGCTATGGTAAGCAGAGGATCGCATCAATACCCAAACCATCGGAGAGAGCTGTTGTGCGCAAGGATAAGGACTGCAGAACGGTTTATGTCATTGTCGCATTGTGCGACAATGAGTCGCAGGGGATTGTTCCGGTTTCCAGAGTGCTTGGAAACGGGGATGATCCCGGGAATAATCTCTACTGGGGAGCCATGTATGGCGTGCGGACATTTCTCTGCAAAAGCCGAAACTGGAAACGGGAGGAGAAAAGTTACCGATGAACAGACCCAATATAGTGTACATTCTTGTGGATGACATGGGATACGGTGATGTGTCCTGTCTGAACGAAAAGTCAAAGATACAGACGGCCTGTCTGGACCGCCTGGCGCAAGAGGGCATGGTTTTTACAGACGCGCATTCCAGTTCTGCAGTTTGCACTCCGTCCCGCTACAGTATTCTGACCGGCCGGTACAACTGGCGGTCCTGGCTCAAACAGTTTGTTACGTTCGGGTATGACAAGCCGCTGATCGAACCGGACCGAATGACGGTTGCGTCCATGCTCCGTGAGCAGGGATATACGACCGGGTGTGTGGGCAAGTGGCATCTGGGCTGGAACTGGCCCAGGAACAGTGACCGCGAGGATGATGTGGATTATACCCGGCCGATTACAGGCGTACCAACGGATGTCGGGTTTGACAGCTTTTTCGGGATCAGTGCATCCCTGGATATGCCGCCGTATGTGTATGTGGAGAATGACCGGGTGACCGCCGTACCGGACAGGATTGTCCCGGCCTCAAGCGGCAAGGCGATGTGGCGGGAAGGGCCGATTGCACCGGACTTCAAACACGAGGAGGTGTTGGACAGGCTTGCGGACCGGGCGGTTGATTTTATCCGAACGAATGCGCAGAACGAGAATCCTTTCTTTCTCTATTTTGCCATGCCTGCTCCGCACACACCGATCCTTCCGGCAAAAGAGTTTCAGGGGGCGTCCGGCACCAATGAATACGGGGATTTCTGTCTGCACGTGGATGATGTGGTCGGGCGTGTGCAAACGGCACTGAATCAGAGCGGTGTTTCGGATGATACCATCCTGGTCTTTACATCTGACAACGGCTGCTCGCCCATGGCGGATTTTGAAGAACTGGCCGGTGTGGGGCATCATCCGAGTTATGTGTTCCGCGGCCACAAGGCCGATATCTATGAGGGCGGACACCGGATTCCCCTGATTGTCCGCTGGCCGAAGACCATTGCTCCCGGATCCGCCAGCGATCAAATTGTGTGCCTGGCGGATCTCATGGCAACGTGTGCTGATGTACTGGGGATTGAACTTCCTGATGCAGCCGGCGTGGACAGCGTAACCAATCTGCCGGCCTGGAAAGGGGAGGCGCTGCAGGCACCGCTCAGAGAGGCCACGATCCATCACTCCATTGACGGCTCTTTTTCTATCCGCAAAGGAAAGTGGAAGCTGGAGATGTGCCCGGGCTCGGGCGGCTGGAGCTTTCCCAAACCCGGAACCGAGGAGAGCGAGGGGCTCCCCCCTGTTCAGCTGTATGATCTGGATGCGGATATTGGAGAAAGGAAAAATGTGTACAGCAGCCATCCGGACGTGGTAGAGGAACTCAAGACCCTGCTCACCCGGTATGTGCGGCAGGGGCGAAGCACGCCGGGCAAACCCCAGGAGAATCACGGCATAGAATGGCCGCAGCTCTGGTGGATGCTGACCCGAACCCCGGAGAACTGCCCGGACGCCTGACACTCATACCGAATACTTTGTCTGTCTGAAAGCCTGATACGAATAATACACTGAGAAACACACGCGGGAGTCAGAACCAGCCATCTATACTTCTTCATTTTAATTTAAAAAGAATAAACGTACCTGCAACGGATATACTATAATAAGTAGTAATACAGGTAGACAATGATCTTTGTGTTACAAATAATATCCATTGATCCTGCGAAGAACGCCATATAATAGGGTTCTGAACAGATTCAGACTGGCTTCAATGTATTACACTGTATGACAACGCAGGTTCATTCACAGACCGGATCAGAGAGGATACTATGACAGAGTATATTCCGAATCAGCAACGAATCGAACTCGATAACTCATGGGATGTGATTGTTGCCGGAGGCGGTCCTTCGGGCTGCACAGCGGCAGCCGCCGCGGCCCGGGAAGGAGCCAGGGTTCTGCTGCTCGAAGCCACCGGCGCACTGGGCGGTATGGGAACATCGGGCTGTGTGCCGGCGTGGTGTCCGTTTACAGACAAGGAGCGGATTATCTACAGCGGCCTGGCAGAGAGGGTCTTGCGCGAATGCAGCAGCGCCATGGACCACGTGGATGACGACTGGCTGGACTGGACTCCGATCGACTGTGAATGGCTGAAACGCATTTACGACCGGATGCTGGAAGAGCAGAATGTGACGGTTCTCTTTAATACCTTTCTGACCGGCGTTGACCGGGATGCCGACGGCAGCATTCAGGCGCTGCTGGTGGCGGACAAACGGGGGTTGAGTGCGTACAAGGCACGCGTGTATGTGGATTGTACCGGAGACGCGGACCTGGCGGTCTGGGCCGGAGCCAAATATGAAAAAGGCGATGGGGACGGCGACCTTCAGCCGGCTACGCACTGCTTTGTACTGTCCAATGTCAATATGGAGGCATACGAGAACGGACAGAAACTCAACCGGAGCATACTCCGAAAGATTCTTGAGAGCGGAACGTATCCGCTGCTTGAGGGATCGCATGTCAACAACAAGCGCATCGGTCCGGATACAGTGGGATTCAATGTCGGCCATATCTGGAATGTAGACAACACGCAGCCGGAAACCGTCTCCCGGGCTCTCAGGATCGGTCGCGAGCTGGCAGCTCAGTGCCGTGATGCCCTGGCGGAATTTCTTCCGGAGGCTTTCGGCAGCGCGCACCTGACCGTGACTGCGCCGCTCATGGGCATCCGCGAGACGCGTCGGATTATCGGTGACTATGTGCTGACCATTGACGATTATCAAGAGCGCAAGACGTTTGCGGATGAAATCTGCCGGAACAATTATCCGGTAGACATTCATGTCAGCGTCAAAGAGATTGATGCCTCCAACCGCGGAGAGGTCAGCGGCACGACCCGTTTTGAACACTACAGCCAGGGCGAGTCCCACGGTATTCCCTACCGGTGCCTGACACCCAGGGGTGTACGTGAAGTGCTGGTGGCTGGTCGGAGCATTTCCACAGACCGGCCGGTGCAGGGAAGCACCCGGGTGATGCCGGTCTGTCTGTGCATGGGTGAGGCTGCCGGGATTGCAGCAGCCATGGCAGCTCAGGACAGCGGTGATGTGCATACCGTGGATACACAGGAGCTTCGCAGGCGTCTGAAATCGTATGGCGCCTATTTGCCGGATTTCAGTATATGAATTTTTTTAAACTGCAAGGGAGTATCAAACGATGGCATATACGAAACACGCGCAGTGGCTTTTTGAAGAAGGGGCCCGTCCCAAGGGAATGTTTGAGCCCATTTACTTTCAGAAAATGCGTGGAAATATCGGTCAGAATCAAGATAAGATTTATGACTTCACACGCACCCGCGCGTATATGGAAGAGATGGTCCGTCAGGGGGTGACTCAGGTCTGGATCAACTGGTGGAAGGGCTATGGACTGGAAAAGGAAAAGGCGTGTCAGGATCAGGCGGCGGCACTCTTCCCGGTCATCCGCGAACTGGGCATGCGTGCGGTCTGCTACCATTCCTTTGGATCTCTGACGTTTGATACACTGCTGGCTGAAGAGCCGGACGCGGTCAACTGGATCACGCGTACCCAGAACGGACAGCCCACCAGCTGCCAGGTTACGTTCCAATGCTTCCGATACCGTCCATGCTTTTCCTCGGACGGATACCTCAGTTACATGGAAAGAGTGCTGGCTCGTGCCATTGACGCAGGATGTGACGGGATTCACTTTGACAACATCGGTTTTCAGGCTGAGCCCGAGGCCTGCCACTGCGAGCGCTGCACCCGTCTTTTCCGGGAATACCTCCAGGAAACCTATGGCGGAGAGCTTGGCGAAGAGGTCTTCGGGTTCAGCGATTTCTCCCATGCTACGGTTCCATGGTTTAATCAGCACAATCAGCCGAACAAACTGAATAATGCCATGGTCGCCCATCATCGGGCCTGGATTGACTTCAAGTGCAGGGTGCTGGGCAATGCGTCCAATCGGTTGATTGATTTTGTTCACAATCGAAATCCTGAAGTCTTTGTTGAAATGAACGCCTGCGAGGGTGAGGGGTTTCCGGCAGCGTTCTGGCGGGGTAATGACTGCGATATGTTGTTTCCAAAACTGGAAATGGTCTGCGATGAAGGAAACGGACATTACGGGGTGAATTCGAATGGCGCCATGATCGGTCAGCACCGGGCCAAAAAACTCTGCGTGTCCTTTGACTGTGCGCACTGGGGAGCGTATAATCCCAATGCCCAGGCCATTGATTTCAGTGAGGAACGGGCAGTATGCTACCATGCGCCAATGGTGTTCTGGGAAAAGTACAAGGAGTATCAGCTCAAGGGGCGTTCTCTGGCAAAGGTCGCCGTACTTCGCGAACGCAACAGCCTGGCGTACAACCGCTGGGATCCCTGGGAAGAGACCCTGGCCATCGAGCAGTACCTGATCGAACGACACATTCCATTTGATTTTGTCCACAACGCGCAGCTTACGGATCTGCCGGAGCGGTATGAAGTGCTGATCTGCGCAGGCATGGAAATCATGTCTGATGAAATACGCGACCGGATTACTGCATACGTGGCAGACGGTGGTTCGCTGCTTCTGAGCGGTGCGGCCGGTAAGTACGACGAACATTACAGACTGCGACAGATACCGGTCGACCGTATTGAAACCGTAGCTGACTTTGAACAGGCACACCAGCCCCGAAACGCTTTTTTCGAACTGATCGGCGATGATCCGCAGGCATGTAAACAGGATGTGATTCTCAACGAGTATCAGAAAGGCCGGGTCGGCTGGATCCGGGAGATGGATGTTCACCGGGTGGCCCGGACTCCGGCCAACTGGTGTCACTCGCCCGACAATTTGATGCTGCCCCGAAACGCGCCGCAGATCGACGCACTTCTGGCCGGGCTGCTTCCGGAAGGAATCGGTCTGGACGTGAGTACCGGAGGAAAGCTGTACGTTCACCTGGCCCATCGGGAGGATACAGGAGAATGGATGCTTCATCTGATCAACCATGAATTCCAGACAAAGAAAGCCAATGCGCGGATTCGGCTGAAGACCGAAAAAGAGCCTGTGGAGATTGTCTCTGTTTCCATGGATGACGCAGAGGCGTTTGAAGAACGCAGTGAGTCCTTTTCCATGGACGGAAGCTGGCTCTGTTTTAATATGAATGATATTGGAATCCATCGGACTGCCATCATGAGGTTTGCAAAATGAACAAACAAAATCAATTGCTTCTGGATCTGATTCGGACGCCCGGTGAGCCCTGCCGGGAACAGGAAATATCAGATACAATCCGTCAGCTGGTTCTGGATGCCGGGGTTCCCGCATCCGGCATTCGCACGGACGATGCTCACAAAAAGAGCATGTACGGCGGAGAGACCGGTAACCTGTATGTGGATATACCGGGTACCGGTCAAGGCGATCGGGTCATGCTCTCAACACACATGGATACCATTCCCATTGCATTGGGCAGCAATCCGGTCATACAGGAAGGCCGTATTGTTGATGACCGCGCTGAGGGTTCCCTGGGCGGTGATGCCCGGGCCGGATGCGCAATTCTGATTCATGCGATCCGCAAGGCAATGGAACTCAACGGGAATCATTCTCCGGTCTCTTTTGTCTTCTTTGTTCAGGAGGAGTTGGGGCTGGTAGGCTCAGCAAATATGAATCCGGAAATGGCCGGAACTCCCGGTCCTGTCATGTGTTTTAACTTTGACGGAGCGTCTCCGAATGAGATCGAGTCTTTAATTACAGGTGCGGAACGGATGATGATCAACATCAGCGGTGTCTGTGCGCACAGCGGACGGCCGCATCTGGGCATTTCCGCGGCCGCGATTGAGGCACGGGCCTTTTCCCGGCTGGTGGAAGACGGATGGCACGGTGTTGTGGACAAGCAGGGAGAATCCGGTACCGCCAACCTGGGAGTTCTCAAGGGCGGCAAGGGGAGCAACCAGGTGATGCCGGATTTATACTGCCTGGCAGAAGCCCGCTCCTTTGACCATGATTTCAGAAAAAAAATAATCCGCCAGTGGAAAGATGCGTTCACAGAAGCGGTTGATTTTTTCAATCAGCAGACAGATGTCAGTGAGGCTGCATCGGTGAAGTTCAGTCCGGGGCCGGTGTACGAGGCAGTAAACCTGGGGGCAGACACTCCTGTGGTGACTGCTGCCCGGAAGGCGCTCCATGCGTGCGGAGTTAAGTCCAAACTCAAGAAGGATATGGGCGGGCAGGATGTCAATAATATCAATGCCGTGGGAATTCCGGCTGTGGGTGTAGGCTGCGGATGTCATAATCCGCATGCTCCGGACGAGTACGTGGATATCAGCGAGTTCAATACCAGCTGCCGGATGGCGGAAATTCTGGTTACGCGGCAGTGGGAATAGGTTTTCTTACGGTTTGCTCAGATGGTAGATGATGAAATTCGGGACCCGCAATTCATCATCAAGCTGGGGGGAGTCGTTGAGCTGTTCCGGAGTCACGGTGGGTTCAACAATACCGGTAATGCGGAATCCGGCGGAGAGAAATCCCTGCACATAGGTCGTGAGTGAATTGCAAGAAAAGCTTTTGAAATACAATTCGTTCTGGTAGAATTGGTGTGTCATTGTTGCCGGTATCTGTATGAAAAGACGATTGCGATACCGATACCGGTTCGAACGTCATTCAAATTGCAAGTAACCCTGGAGGTTTGATATGTCGGAAACACATGTGCAGCATTTGAGATGCGAGTATCTGGTAGACCCTGAAGGAATCGATGAGAAATGTCCCCGGTTTTCCTGGGAGCTGGCTGCGGAAAGACGAGGGACCGTTCAGACCGCGTACCAGATTCTGGTTGCATCGGATCCGGCTCAATTGAAAAAGGACAGAGGAACCATCTGGAATTCCGGAGTTGTTAAAGGCAATCAGACAAACCAGATTCAGTTCAGAGGCAAACCGCTTCGTTCCTGCCGGAAATACTTCTGGAAGGTCCGGGTATGGACCCGTCATGGCCAGGAACCGTCGGATTGGTCAGTAACTGCCTGCTGGTCCATGGGCATTCTCAAGCAGAGCGAGTGGAAGGGGAGCTGGATCGGGTATCCGGTCGCCAATCTCCATGATGCACCTTTTTTCAGAAACGAAATCCGGATCTCAAAAAAAGTAAAGCGCGCAGTCCTCTATGCTGCGGCCCGGGGTCTGTATGAAGCACACATTAATGGCGAAAAGGTCGGAACGGAACTCTTTACGCCGGGTTGGACAGATTACCACAAGCGGATCTACTACAATGCCTTTGATGTAACAACGCAGCTGAAACGAGGAACCAATGTTCTGGGAGCGGTGATCGGTGAGGGATGGTTCAAGGGACCGATTGCCTGGGAGAACCGGCAGAATGTCTATGGAAACCAGACCATGTTTCTGGCCAATCTGCGGGTGGAGTTCAGCGACGGAACCACGCGTGTATTCACCACAGATAACGACTGGAAAACGTCTACCGGGCCGATCCTTCGTTCGACCTTCCTGTGGGGAGAGGTTCATGACCAGCGTATGGCGCTGGCGGGGTGGGATCAGCCCGGATACAGTGATGCCTCGTGGCAGGCGGTAAAGACATTCCCGATTGGCAATGTCCCGCTTCAGGCCTATCCCAATGAACCGGTCCGCCGCACCGAAATACTCAAGGCCCGCAAGGTGTGGCAGGCGCCCAAAGGCAGCTGGGTCTTTGACTTTGGGCAGAATTTTGCCGGACGCGTGAAAATTCGAGTTCGGGAAAAGGCCGGAACTGTACTTCAGCTTCGTTTCGGGGAGATGGTGCAGTCAGACAATACCCTGTATGTTGAAAACCTTCGGACTGCCTGGTCCACGGATACCTACATCTGCAGCGGAAACGGATGGGAGGAATGGGAACCCAGGTTCACGTTTCATGGCTTTCGGTACGCAGAGATCACCGGGATTTCAAAGAAACCGGATCGTTCCATGCTGACGGGCATCGTAATCGGATCCGATACATCTCGGGTCGGAGATTTCTCCTGTTCCAATCCCCTGATCAATCGCCTGTATGAAAATGCGGTCTGGACCCAGCGTGCCAACTTTCTCGAAGTTCCCACAGACTGCCCGCAGCGCGATGAACGGCTTGGCTGGACCGGTGATGCCCAGGCCTATATCCGGACCGCAGCCGCCAGTATGGATGTCGCCGCCTTTTTCAAAAAATGGATGCGGGATCTGGAAGACACGCAGAAAGAGAGCGGTGCAGTCACCAATGTGGCTCCGGCGTGCATACTCACCGATGCAGATGCAGATGCCGGTTGGGGAGATGCCATGGTCATCTGCCCCTGGACCCTGTACAACGTCTACGGAGACAAACGGATTCTCAATGATCATTTTCCAGCAATGAAGAAGTGGGTCGAATACCTGAAAAAGACATCCAGGGGGTTGGTGCGCGGCAGTACGCATACATTCGGCGACTGGCTTTCCATCAACGCCGACACGCCCAGGCCTGTGGTGCAGACCGCTTTCTTTGCCTTTGCCGCAGACCTGACCGCTCGAATGGCCCGGGCGATTGGGAAAAAAGCAGACGCGAAAAAATACCAGGCGCTCTATAAACGCATTGCAACGGCCTTTACCAAGACCTTTGTCAAGGCAAACGGCAAGATCGAAGGCGATACCCAGACCGCGTATGTGCTGGCGCTCCACTTTGATTTGCTGCCTGAAGCGATTCGTCTCAGGGCAGTCAAACACCTGGTCCGAGATATCCGGAAGAAAAAGAATCATCTCTCCACCGGTTTTCTCGGCACTCCCTATCTGCTTCATGTGCTGCAGCGATTCGGTCACACAGACCTGGCCTACACCCTGCTTACCAACACCACGTACCCGAGCTGGCTCTATCCGGTGACCAACGGTGCCACCACCATCTGGGAGCGGTGGAACGGCTGGACCAAAGAGCAGGGATTTGGAGATACCAACATGAACAGTTTCAGTCATTACGCGTACGGAGCTGCAGGCGAATGGCTGTTCAAGACCGTGGCCGGCATTGACCTGGATTCTCCGGGTTTCCGCAGCATTGACATCCGACCGGTTCCGGGCGGAAAGATCACCCGCGCCCGCGCTCAGTACAAAAGCATCAACGGAATGATTGAATGCGCATGGAAGATCTCCGGAAAGAGGATCACGCTGGATGTGACAATCCCGGCCAATACCCATGCGCGGATTTTCGTGCCCACAACGCAGCCGGATACTGTTACCGAATCCGGGAATGCCGTGGCGCAGGCACAGGGAATAACGGTGGTAGAGCAAACCGCGCAGGCGCTGACTGTCCAGGCCGGATCCGGAACCTACCGTTTTCAGGCAAGGGTGTAGTGACTGTTGATGCGTGTTAGCAGCAGTAGACCGTCTACGGTCTATAGTCCATGGCGATCGACAAAGACGGATTGAATCACAGGGGACACAAAGCCTTCAGAAGGACATTTCCTTTGCCTCAACCCCGGCAGTCATGAAATGACCTGGAAGATATTGACACTGTCTGATCAAACTAACGTGTTGTGAAAATGTGCTTTGGTTTATTTTCTTCTTGCATTTCATAAAATCTGAAAGTACAATTATCTGCCCTATGTGATGCAAATTAAAGTGAAAGGAGCAAAAGATGAAAAGTTGGGTGAAAGCTGCTATACCATTTATTTTATTTTTGAGTCTTTTATTATCCCCTGCATGCAGTGATGATGGAAATGATACCTGGGAAACTGCTGAGGAGCTCTCCCTGGTCAATGGTCGTTGTGAAATGATCGGTCTCAGTCTAGAGAGCGGGGATTATGACTGGTACAAGGTGTATATCACGGCCCCGTCCTCGATTAATGTTAAACTTTTCTTTTCACCCGGCATGGGCAGCGATGATCTGGATATGGAAATATATCAGAGCAATCATTCCACAATAATCGCAGAGGGATATTCGGGAAGTGAGAATGAGAATGCCACTGGAAACTATGATCCTGGCGCTGGTGCTTATTTTTACGTCCGGGTACACGGATGGGGCAGCTGTGTGAACGACTATGATATGAAGATCCATGTCTGTGCTAGCAATAACACAGTGGATGTGCTGGTGCCGCAAAACTTGGGCCTTGAAATGCCTGCCGGACAGACAAGTATCTCCATAACAGAAGATCCGCTTAAGGCCCTGCTGGAACAGGCGGCTCCGGACCCGGACAGTGGTGAGGTTGTTACGGTCGAAGCAGCGGATGGATCCACCACAGACTTTCCCGTTGGGCCGACTGAGGTCATCTGGCGGGCCTGGAGCGGAGAGGCAGGAACCAGCGATGTGGTAGGCTTGACACGCGCATTTGTGTATGTATTTCAACACGGTCAGGTTCCGGTTGACGTGACCTATGACCATCACAGCACATCAGGCAATCACGGTGCGAATATTGTCAGAACACCGGACGGCACCATACACATGGCCTGGCTGGAATCGCCGTCAACCGGTGGATGCCGGATTGTTTATTATCGGGCGGAGCAGAATACGGCAACCGGAGAGATAACGATTACCAGCGGTCCCGAACATGTGGGCAATGACGGTACAGGTACGTATGACAACTGGCATTCGTATGTGGCTATGGCGGCTTCATCCAATGCTGTTCATTTTGGATGGGACGGAGCAGGTCATCGTCTGCATTACCGCAGACTGTTGAACAACAGTGGCACGTGGACATGGGGAGCTATTCAGAATACCCAGGCTCAGGGCAATGCCTATGATAACGGACCGGATATCG
>CAZGEP010000025.1:0-37186 GCA_964524955.1 uncultured Planctomycetota bacterium
CTAAGGATCGTTATCTGGTTGACATGACTGTACTCGGTACACGTCACCGGGCAACCTTTCATAGTCTATCCCAGGCGCGGGCATACCGTGACAAAATAAGGGCGGATTCACATATAGATCCTGATGCAGTGCTTGAACAGATCAGAGCGGCGCGTAGCATAAAAAGAAGTGAGGATGGCGATACCTTGATCAATGATATATTTGATTCCTATGTCAATCATCTTGTTGAACCAATCGCAGTTGTAAAATACCGGAAGGATTGCCGAAGTGTTTTGAATAAGATGCAGAAAGAGTTGTCTTTGAGAATTGTAAAGGATATCAGGGTGGCAAATTGGGAAGCTTACAAGACGAATGCTTTAAGCCAAGGTTTGTCAGTAAGAACAATTAACAAAGAACTGACTGTTATGCGTAGTGCGTTTAATTATGCTGTTCGCCTTGATTTGTTGAAGAATAATCCGTTGGATAAGAAGTTTACAAAGCTGCCAGAGACGGAGAATTTTGAACGATTTTTAACTGCTGACGAAATAGATAAGTTATTGATAAAATGTCAGGAGTCAAGGCCTGAACTGTATTCTCCTGTTCGGTTGTCGCTGAATACGGGAATGAGAAGGGGTGAGATAGCTAACCTCATATGGGACAATGTTTGCGGCAATCGCATTGAAATTAAATGTCGAGACGATTGGAAACCCAAGTGTAGACGAGAGCGTTATATTCCGATCGGCTCAGATATTAGACAAATGATTGAAGAGCAACCAAAACGTAGCCGTTATGTCTTTACATATATCCCTCGTAAGGGAAAACCCTTGCCTGATTATAAATTTAGAGAAGACAACTTGACAAAATGGTTGAAATCGGTAGTATTAGAGGCCGAAATTGAGAGGGCAGGCGAGATTCATTTCCATTCTCTACGCCATAGTTATATCAGCCATTTGGTGATGGCGGGAGTTGATTTGATGAGTGTTAAGGAACTTGCAGGTCATTCAGATATTCGAACGACGATGCGTTATACGCATCTTGCACCAGGACATCTTGAAGATGCAGCAAGTAGAATTAACTTTTAAACCTCGACACTTTCTTGACACCAGCATTTTTCAAAAAGTCATAACTCCTTATGCGCCCGTAGCTCAGCCGGATAGAGCGACAGTTTCCTAAACTGTAGGCCGCGTGTTCGAGTCACGCCGGGCGTATTTTATTCTTCCAGTTATATGTGATTATGAACGCCAGAGAACTGATCAGTCTTGGTATTCCGAAGTCCGCGCTGCCTGTTGCCTTTGCGGCCATGGAGAGGGCCGCGGCAGATCTGATGGATCGGGATGAAATTCGGGATACGGTCAGGCATCTCTGTCATTCGCCCGGGGCATTTGTGTCGGGTGAGGTTTTCGGAGACCTGGCCCAGGCTGTGATGCAGGAACAGAAGAATCCTGCCTGTTTTCAGGCCCGACAGCCGTCGGCTTCAAGCCGGATATGGGGACGGGATATTGAGCCGGAGTCGATCCGGCAGATGGAGAATGCCTGTGAGTTGCCGGTAGCGGTTCGTGGCGCGCTGATGCCGGATGCGCATTTGGGATATGGGCTCCCGATCGGCGGGGTTCTGGCAACACAAAATGCAGTGATTCCGTATGCCGTGGGCATGGATATTGCCTGCCGCATGAAGATGACGGTGCTGGATCTGCCGGTTTCTTCGATTGAGAATGATTTTGAGCGGCTGCGAAATGCGCTGCAGCGGGAGACTTCTTTTGGTGTGGGCGCTCGGTTCAAGTACCGGCGGCAGCACGCGGTCATGGATGAGGACTGGTCGGTGAGCAAGGTAACCCGGGATGTCCGGGACAAGGCCTGGAGTCAGCTGGGAACCAGCGGAAGCGGAAATCATTTTGTGGAATACGGTGAGATTACGATTGACCGGGACGGCCTGGGGCTGGAGCCGGGTACGTATCTGGCGCTGCTCAGCCACAGCGGATCACGGGGAGCGGGCGGTTCGGTTGCGCAGTATTACAGCCGGCTGGCAAAAAAGCTTCATCCGGAACTGCCCAGGCATTTATCGGCACTGGCCTGGTTCAGCCTGGACAGCTCAGAGGGGCAGGAGTACTGGAAGGCCATGCAGCTGATGGGAGCGTATGCGGCTGCGAATCATGAGCTGATTCATCGACATATTGCCGCGCATCTCGGGGGGGAGGTATTGCTGGATATTGAGAATCATCACAATTTTGCCTGGAAGGAAATGCATGGCGGGCACGAGGTGATTGTACACCGCAAGGGTGCGACACCAGCGCAAAAGGGAGTGCTGGGAATTATTCCGGGATCCATGGCTGCTCCGGCGTTTGTGGTTCGTGGACGTGGAAATGATGAATCGCTGCATTCGGCTTCGCACGGCGCCGGTCGGCGGATGAGTCGAAAGCAGGCGAAGAAGCAGTTTAACTGGAAACATGCCCGTGAGTTTCTGGACGCGCACAATGTAACGCTTCTCTCGGCAGGTCTGGACGAGGTGCCCATGGCATACAAGGATATTGAATCGGTCATGGAGGCGCAGGCGGATCTGGTTGAATCCGCGGCTATTTTTCATCCGAGGATTGTACGTATGGCAAAGGGAAGTGAACGGCCGGAGGATTAACTTTTTTATTCTGGAGATAAACTATGGCGGCTCGAAAGCGCATTTCGCTGAACGGAACGTGGAATTATGTACCGGATCAGTACTGCAGGGGTGAAACAAACGGTTTTATGGGGGAGGTCAATACAGACCGCTCCTGTTCTGGAAAAGATCCTGCGGATCATGAGACAACGGACGTTGGAAGTATTCCCGTGCCGTCTTCCTGGAATATGGTTACCCCCGAACTCCGGTATTACGAACGACAGCTCTGGTATTACAAGCATTTCAAACGACCGGATCTGACGGGAGGTAAACGCGCTTTTTTATGCTTTGAAGGCAGTTATTACCGGACCCGTGCATGGGTCAATGAAAAGGAGGCTGGTCAGCATCTGGGTGGATTTACACCGTTTGAGTTTGAGATTACGGACCAGCTGGAGAGCAAAAATCTGCTGGCTGTGCTGGTGGATGCAGCACGGAAATCGGATCGGATTCCGACTACGGTTACGGACTGGTTTACGTACGGCGGTCTGACCCGGGATGTTTTTATTGAGGTGCGGCCCAGGAGGTTTATCACGGATTTCTTTATTCACCTGGACAAGGCCGGCCGCAATATTACAGGGCGTATATCGGCCTCGCACACGGGAAGGGCGGTCGTTTCAATTGCCCGGCTGGGGATTAAGCAGACGGTTGAAATCAGTGGCAAGAACAAGACCGGAACGTTTACGGTGCCGGTGCCCGAAAAACTGGAGCTGTGGTCTCCGGAAAATCCCAGACTCTATCCGGTTTCGGTGACGTTTGACAAGGATCAGATTCGTGATCGGGTTGGTTTTCGAACGGTCAGTGTGAAAGACGGGGATGTGATTCTAAACGGCAAACCGATTTTTCTCAAGGGGGTTTCTGTACACGAGGATCATTTTAAGAAGGGACGCTCTCTGGATGACCGGGACCGGGAGAATGTCTTTGATCTTGCCAAAGAGCTGGGGTTGAATTTTCTGCGGGTAGCGCATTACCCGCACAGCCGTCGAATGGCGCAGATGGCGGATGAGAAAGGGATTCTGCTGTGGGAGGAGATACCGGTGTACTGGGATATTGAGTGGGAGAATAAAATGACGTATGCGGATGCGGAGAATCAGCTTCGGGAGTTGATTTTGCGTGACCGTAATCGTGCGTCGGTAATTCTCTGGTCTATTGCCAATGAAACACCACCCACGGACAAGGGGCGTACAGCGTTTTTGACAAAGCTGTGCCGATTTGCAAAACGGATGGACAGGTCTCGCCTGGTAACGGCTGCTATTTTCAAGGAGGAAAAGGGGAAGGAAATGTATGTGGTGGATCCGGTTGCCGAAGAGCTGGATGTTCTGGGGATCAATCAGTATTTCGGATGGTATGGTTTCTGCAAGCCGGAAGAGGCGTTGAATATGCTTCGGTTCAGGAATACGAAGTTTTCGGATAAGCCTGTTATTATCTCTGAGTTTGGGGCCGGGGCCAAAGCCGGATGCCACGGGAAACTTCGTTTTACAGAAGAATATCAGGCTGCGGTGTATGAGAATATGCTCAAGGCGTTGGAAAGCTGTGACTCGATCAAGGGGATGACGCCGTGGATCTTGATGGATTTCCGTACTCCGTTGCGGGAGAATACGTATCAGCGGGGATTTAATCTGAAGGGACTGGTGGACAGGGATCGCAAGACTCGGAAAAAGGCTTTTTATGTGTACAAGGCTTTTGAGAGTAAAAAATGCCGGGAGTAGACAACGGGAAAATTGCGTTTACTTTCAGCTTGACAACCGGTTCGGAATTTTTATAATATTCGATTTTGGATATTTCGGCTTGAAGTCTCTCTTTTTAACGGTCTGAACTGTGGAAAAAGAAAAGGTTTATACGCCTGAAAAGATATTTGAGATGTATGACCAGCTTCTGGCCAGAGAGGGAAACGCGGAAGAGAAAATTCTTGTCGCTGAAGATGTAGATGCCGCACGAAAGATGTTTGTCAAGAGTATCCGGAAAATGGGCTTCGGGGCCCTGGAAGCCAAAGACGGCGACCAGGTAATTCAGATTCTGAGCAAGGATTCTCCCCGACTGGTTCTGCTTGACCTCAGAATGCCCAGGAAGGACGGTTATGCGGTTCTGGAGTGGATGAAGAAAACCGGCAAAATCAAGGATATACCGGTAATCGTCTGTTCGGTGCAGAATGACAAGCAGGATATTGTTAAGTGCATTAAGATGGGCGTCAAGGCTTATATTATCAAGCCGGTGAATTATGATAATCTCAAGGCCAATATTTATAAGGCCCTGGATATAACAGAAGAGAAAATGGACAATGGGTCGGACAAGGACCAGATTGACTCTCTGATTGAAGAGAGTCTGGAAAACAGTGAAAGAGATTCTTAATCAGGAGATAGATGAAATGAAGAAAGAAATTCACCCCGAATACAAGGCTATTACCGTCAAGTGCGGTTGTGGAAATGAATTCGAAACCTTTTCCACCAAAGAGAGTATTCAGGTTTCGGTTTGCTCTCAGTGCCACCCGTTTTATACCGGAAAGCAGAAGTTTCTTGACAGTTCCGGCCGGGTAGAGAAGTTCCAGAAGAAATACAACTGGCAGGGTGTAAAGTAAAGGCAGCGGGTATATAGGCTGCCCCCGGCAGTTCCCACTTCCCAGTTCACGGACAATGTCTATGACAGCTCCCCATGACGATCACGACTTCGAAATTCTGGACCTTCTCCAACCGATTGACGAACGGTATGCGTTTCTCTCTGAAAAGATCAGAGATCCTGAGGTAATCAACAACGATCCCGGATACAAGGAGTATTTGAAGGAATACGGGCGGATTGAACCCGCGGCATCGCGCTACCGGGAACTCATGGAGATTCGGAAGCGTTTGAACGATTGCCGTGAAATGATTGAGAATGAAGAAGACGATGAAATGGTTGAACTGGCCGAACAGGAGCTGGAAGAACTGCTCGGACGGGGAAAAAGCGTTGAGAAACAATTGAAGACCAGTATGTTGTCCCAGGACCCGGACGCCTCCAAGAATGTTATTCTGGAAATTCGCGCGGGTGTTGGCGGGGAGGAGGCCGCGCTTTTTGCTGCGGATATTTACAAGATGTATTCCTGGTTCGCGGAAAAGATGAAGTGGAAGATTGAGGTGCTGAGTGAGAATTATACCGAACTGGGCGGAATCAAGGAAGTCGTTGCCAATATCAGCGGCCGAGACGTATTCGGCAGTCTGCGGTATGAATCCGGCGGCCACCGGGTTCAACGGGTTCCGGTAACTGAAGCGGGCGGGCGGATTCACACGTCTGCGGTGACGGTTGCGGTCATGCCGGAACCGGATGAAATTGATGTGGATATCAAGAAGGAGGATCTGGAGATTGAAGTCATGCGTTCGTCTGGTCCGGGCGGGCAGTCGGTAAACACCACGGATTCCGCAGTTCGCATCCGGCACATACCGACCGATGTGACCGTTATGTGTCAGGACGAAAAATCGCAGCACAAGAACAAGACCAAGGCCCTTAAGATCCTCCGGACGCGGGTTTACGACAAGGTCAAACGCGAAAAGGATGCGGAGCGGTCGGAACTCAGGAAATCCATGGTCGGCTCCGGTGACCGGAGTCAGCGGATCCGTACGTATAATTTTCCGCAGAACCGAATCAGCGACCATCGGGCAGGTGTTGACCTGTTCAGTCTGAACGAAGTTCTCCATGGAGCGATGGAGGAGCTGATTCAAAAACTCAAGGA
Source organism: uncultured Planctomycetota bacterium (assembly GCA_964524955.1). Lineage (GTDB taxonomy): Bacteria > Planctomycetota > CAZGEP01 > CAZGEP01 > CAZGEP01 > CAZGEP01. The sequence continues at coordinate 6,324 of CAZGEP010000025.1, forward strand.
GTATTTCAGCGAACAGATTATCAAGGAAGCAGTAAGCAAATACGGAACATGAACAGGAACTGGACGGTGATGGAAATACTCAAAACCACAGAGAGATACCTCCGGGAGAAGTCCATTCCCAATTCCCGGCTGGATTCCGAATTGATGCTCTGCAAGGTACTGGACTGCGAGAGGATTGATCTGTATACCGGATTTGACAGACCGCTTACGCAGCGCGAGTTGGACTGCTATCGGACGTATGTCAGCCGCAGGGCCAGACGGGAGCCGCTTTCATATATTACCGGCGGAAAGGAATTTTTCTCGCTAGAATTTAACGTCGATTCCTCTGCCCTGATTCCCAGACCGGAAAGCGAACTGCTGGTCGAAGAGGTAATCTCACGGGCGGCCGGCATGGAACGAAAAGGCCGTTTCCGAGTGCTTGATGTGGGAACCGGATCCGGGTGCATTGCCGTTACCCTGGCCCGTTATCTCCCGGAAGCCCAGGTTACGGCGGTTGAAAAAGAGCGCAGCACTTGCAGGACTGCGGAAAAAAATGCGGAAAAGCACCGGGTTGCAATCCGGTTCATCTGCGCGGATTTTTTTGAAACGGATTTGACCGGGGAGGGATTGTTTGATGTGATTGTCAGCAATCCGCCGTATGTTTCCGAAAGCGACTACACCAAACTGGCGCCGGAAATCGTTGAATACGAGCCCCGGACCGCACTGGTTGCCGGTGTTTCGGGAACAGAATTGATTGTCGCTCTGCTTCGGAAATCAACGGAGTTACTCAAGCCCGGCGGAGTGGTCTTTATTGAAATCGGCGACGGCCAGCAGCAGGTAACAGGAGATGCGGCCGGAGAGTTGTTTGAACAGGTACGTTTTGTCCGGGACCTTTCCGGTAAAGATCGGGTCCTTGTGGCTGAAGGGAAGAAGTAATTGGATTCATTTGTCATCAACGGCCGTAAACGTCTGCAGGGGACTGTGAATATATCCGGTTCCAAGAATGCTGCGCTTCCCATTCTGGCATCCTGCCTGCTGGTGGACGGGGAATGTGTGATTGAAAATGTTCCCAGGTTGAATGATATACTGACCATGTGCCGGATCCTTGGCGAGCTGGGTGTTGAGACCTGCTGGGAAGACAACAATACGCTTTCTCTACATGTGACATCAGAGGAGAATTCCATTGCCCCGTACGAACTGGTCAAGGTGATGCGGGCGTCGATCTGCACACTGGGACCGCTGCTTGCAAAGCGGGGACATGCGAGGGTTTCCTTTCCGGGCGGATGCGTGCTTGGTCCGCGGCCGGTGGATCTTCACCTCAAGGGACTGGAGCGCCTGGGCGCGGAGATTGAGGTTACGCACGGATTTATCGAAGCTAAAGCCAAAGCGCTTCGGGGGGCGGAAATTTTTCTTGGCGGTGATTTCGGTTCCAGTGTACTTGCGACCGCAAATGTGCTTATGGCATCGGTACTGGCTGAAGGAACCACGGTGATTTCAAGCTGCGCATGTGAACCGGAAATCGAAGACCTCTGTCAATTCCTGAATGAACGGGGAGCGAGTATTGAGGGCGGTGGAACGCATCGAATCGTGGTTAAGGGTGTTAAACGGCTGAGCGGTGGACGGTACCGGGTGATCAATGATCGGATTGAGGCGGGTACATTCATGATTGCTGCAGCGATTTCGCAGGGAGACGTGGAAATTCGTGGGGTTAACCCGGCACACCTGGATGCAGTGATCGACAAAATGACAATGACCGGCGCGAAAGTGGAGCGCTTTGACAGTACCATGCGGGTGCGCATGGATCGACCGCCGGTGGCCGTGGATGTGACTACGTTTCCGTATCCCGGTTTTCCCACGGATATGCAGGCGCAGTTTACCGCATATATGTCGCAGAGCACCGGAACCAGCGTGATAACGGAAAAAATTTATCCGGAGCGGTTCATTCATATTGCCGAACTCAACCGGATGGGTGCGGATATCGGTAAAGAAGGCGCCAAGGCGGTTGTGAACGGTGTCAAACAGTTGAGCGGCGCTCCGGTTATGGTGTCGGATCTTCGGGCAGGTGCCGCGCTTGTGCTTGCCGGTATCGTGGCAGAGGGAGAGACATGTGTGCAGCGGATTTATCATATAGACAGAGGGTATGAGAATCTGGTTGAAAAATTACAGGACCTCGGTGCAGATATTCAAAGGGTTAAAGAATAATGTTTGAACAATTATCCAGCAGATTACAGGATGTTTTTGGAAAATTGACCGGTGGTCGTAAACTGACGGAACAAAACATCAGGGAGGGTATGGAAGAAGTCCGACGTGCTCTGCTTGAAGCGGATGTCAACTATACGGTGGTAACGGATTTCACCGAAACGGTTATTCAAAAAGCTGTGGGAACCGAAGTGCTCAAACGGGTTGATCCCGGCCAGCAGATTATCAAGATCGTGAATGATGAATTGATCGATTTGCTTGGTGCGGGTGCGCCGGAGATCGAATTTCCGGCAAAGACACCAGCCGTGATCATGCTCAGCGGTCTTCAGGGAAGCGGCAAGACCACCACATCTGCCAAGTTGGGAAAGTACCTGGAAGGCCAGGGTAAGAAACCCCTGCTGGTGGGTGCTGACCTGCAGCGTCCCGCTGCGGTGGACCAGATCGAACGGCTGGGTGAACAGACTGGACTGCCGGTCTATGTCAATCGCCAGAGTACGCCGCCGGCGGTCTGCTCCGAAGCGGTTGAATATGCCCGGCTGCACGGCCAGGATGTTGTTATCCTTGATACGGCCGGTCGTCTGCATATTGATGCGGACATGATGAGTGAATTGCGGGACGTGGCGGCCAGAACCCGTCCGCATCAGATTTATCTGGTTTGTGATGCTATGACCGGCCAGGATGCGGTAAACAGTGCCCGTGAGTTCAACGATCAGCTGGAGCTCGACGGTATTATTCTGACCAAACTCGATGGAGATGCCCGTGGCGGAGCTGCGCTTTCGATCAAGGCGGTGACCGGCAAACCCATCAAGTTCGCTGGGATCGGCGAAAAACTCGATAAGCTCGAACCCTTTTATCCGGACCGGATGGCTTCCCGGATACTCGGTATGGGGGATGTGGTCGGTCTGGTGGAAAAGGTGCAGCAGGAAGTTACAGAAGAGGAAGCCAAGAAGCTGGAAGAAAAAATCAAAAAGAACCGCATTGATTTTGATGATTTCCTCAAGCAGCTTCAAATGATCCGCAAGATGGGAAGTCTGCGGGAAATCATGGGCATGATTCCGGGCCTGGGATCGCAGCTTGCGGATGTGGACATTGACGAAAGTGAATTCAAGCGCATTGAAGCGATTATACAATCCATGACATCGGATGAGCGGGGGCATCCGGAAATCCTTATGGGATCCAATTCCCGCAAGCATCGGATTGCGCGGGGCGCTGGAACAAATTCAAAAAAGGTGAACGCGTTGCTCAAGCAGTTTGAGAAAATGAAGAAAATGATGGGCAAGATGAATAAGTTCGGCGGTTTGTTCGGCGGCGGTCCCGGTGAGGAAGATATGGAAGACGTGGATACGGGACAGATCGGCAGAACGCTTGCCGAAAGCAGGCCCGGGACACGTAAACAGTTTGACAGGAACGCCTTAAGAAAGAAACGAAAGAAAGAGCGAAAGCGTAGAAAGAACTCGCGCAAGAAGAAATAAAATTCATGTTCATGGATAAAAATGTGGACAACCACTTGTTTTTTATTACAATGTCTGCAACAGTTTGTAATTTTTTTGTTGAAAGAGGAGTATAATGGCAGTACGAATCAGGATGACACGAATTGGAAAGCGCAACAGTCCTTTCTACCGAATCGGTGCGTATGATTCCAGAACTCAGCGGGACGGAAAATGTATTGAGAACCTCGGTTGTTATGATCCGCTCAAAGACGGCAAAGGAACCGTACTCAAAGAGGAACGGATTAAATACTGGCTGAGTGTTGGAGCAAAGCCTTCGCCAACCGTATCCGATCTGCTGAAGCAGAACAAAATATCTACCGGTAATTGACAACACAGACCTGGGCAAGGGCGTGGGCTGTATGACGAACTTTTATGTCCTGACGATTTTTCCTGAGTTATTTACGGATTTTGTCTGTACAAGTATTGTAGGGATTGCCGCAGAGCGAAACGCCGCCCGTATTCACCTGGTGGATATCCGGGAATACACAACAGACAAACACCGGAGTGTTGATGACAAACCATACGGCGGCGGGCCGGGCATGCTGATGAAGGCAGAGCCTGTTGTTCTGTGTGTGGAAGATGTTATTCGCAGAAATCATTTGGAAACATACCGGACGATTCTACTTTCGCCCCAGGGCAAACAGTATTCCCAGAATCATGCGGTGGGTTTGGCATCGGAAGAGAATATTATTTTTATTTGCGGCCGATACGAGGGATTTGACGAACGGATTCGGGTGCTGCTTGAGCCGGAGGAATTATCCATCGGTGATTATGTGCTGTGCGGTGGCGAAATCCCTTCCATGGTTATTATGGAAACCGTAACCCGTCTTCTTCCGGGCGTGCTGGGATGTGAGGATTCGTATGTTGATGAATCGTTCAGTGATTCCCGGCTGGAGCCGCCGCAGTATACACGACCGGAAATTTTTCGGGGTGAAAAGGTTCCCGATGTACTGCTTTCGGGAAACCATAAAAAAATAGATGAATGGAGGCATCAGCAATCCATTCAGCGAACATTGGAACGAAGAAAAGATTTGTTAGGAGTTTAATCAGATGAACGTGATTCAGGAACTTGAAAAGGAAATGGCAGCCAAGAATACATACGATGATATCCGCATCGGCGATCAGGTGCAGGTCCATTATCGGATTGTGGAAGGTGAAAAGGAGCGCGTACAGGTATTCAAGGGCTTTGTCATCGCGCGGCAGGGATCCAAAGCCCGTGAAACGATTACGGTTCGCAACGTGCTTCAGGGAATCGGCGTGGAGCGCAAGTTTCCGCTCAGTTCTCCCCGACTGGAAAAGATTGATGTGAAGAGAAAAGGCAATGTCCGACGCGCCAAACTGTATTATTTCAGGGATAAGATCGGACGGGGAACCAAGGTTAAATAAACCGATGGTTTTCGGTGCCTGCATAGAAAAGGTCAGGAATCTGCTCGGCGGCCGTACGCGAACCATCGGACAGACCGGTGAAGATATCGCGGCCCGGTATATGAGAGAGAACGGGTACGTGATCGTGGAAAGAAATTTTACGACAACCATCGGTGAGATTGATATTGTCGCCAGGGACGGCGACACGCTCTGTTTTGTAGAAGTCAAGTCCAGATCCGGAACCGGCGCCAATCCGATGGAACGAATTGACCGCGCCAAACGTAAGAAGATTTCCGACGTTGCGTCCGTATACCTGAAGAAGAAACGAATTCACCGGCTCAAGTGCCGTTTTGATGCAGTCTCTGTGAATGGGGTTGAAGGAACCGATGTCCGGATCAGCCTGGTCAAAGGAGCCTTTGACCTCGGCAGTATTAATGAATGATAACGCGTAACCTGAAATCGGGGGTGTTTTCAGACGGAATGAATCTTAAAGAACTGATCACCAAAGCCAATCAGCGGGTCAGCAAAGACACAGAACAGGTGTTGAAGATAGCCTCTAAGCACAAATTCAGCGGTGAGGTGGATCGTATTCTTGATTTTATCCGGGAAAACAGCTCGCTGCTGGATGATTCCGAGGAAGAATTGGAGAAACAGTTCGGCAGCCTGAAGCAGGCACTGGCTTCCCGTGAACCGCTGTCGCTTAAGATGACACACGGCGCGGTTGCCTTTGAAATGCTTCCGGATACATATAATGATGCGCAGGATGAACCGGACGAGAACGCGGAAGGGGACAGTAAAATGAATACCGATCAGGAGGGTGAAAAGAACATGGCAGACGGAGAGGAAAAAAACGAACAGGTCAATCAGCAGGATATTGATGATTTCTTTTCGGATGAATCGGATGAGAGCAGCGGCGACGGGTTTTCCGTATCCGAAGACGATATCCAGAACCTTCTTGATGAAACCGATCCGGAAAACGATAAGGACGCCTCTGACGCGTCGGCTGACGAGAACGGAACCCCCTTGAGTGAATCAGAGATTGATAAGATTATGAATGAGAAACTGCTGGACGAAAGTGCGGATAATGACGCGGTCGAGCAAGAGGCAGAATCCGTTGAACCTGCGGCCAAAGAGAATGGCCTCGAAGACCAGGCACTGCCTTCGGAAGATGCTCCAGAAACCGAGTCGCCTGCCGAGCCTGCAGAAACTGAACCGGAAACGGATCTTGCGGCGGACATGGAGAAACCGTCCGATAGCGCGGATGAGCCGGAAGCCCCGCTTCTGGAAGAACATCTTGCTGCAGCCGACGATTCGGATGTAGAAACGGCTTCTCCTGCAGAGGAAGAAGCGCCGGCAACGCAGGATGAGGCGGTTGCCCCCGAAGCCGAAGAGGAGTCTGTTCCGGTTGCCGAACCCGTCGAGGAACCGGTAGCGGAAGAGGCTTCAGGTAAGAGTACAGAAGAACGAATTGCCGGCGAACGTTTTGTGCTGTACGTTAACATGGGCAGCGGCCCAACGCAGATCGCAGAATCACAGGACAAGGAAGATATAAAGAACGCGTACCTGGACGCGCTCAAAAAGCACAGTCAGAATGAATTGTTCATTGAGCGTATTGTGCGCAAAGAAGTTGTTGTTATCCGGGAAGAAAAAGAAGTAGTAAACCTTTCACTGCAACTTTCATTTTGATTTTCCCGCGGACGTTTCTCACAATTATTCGGTAAGATCACTGGATTGTTATGTTTTTTGATACACACGCGCATATAGTATCCGATATGTACGAGGATATTGAGTCTGTTCTTAAACGGGCTGCCGGAGCCGGTGTGACCCGTATTCTGAATGTCGGCATTGACATGGACTCCAGCAGAGAAGCGGCAGAGATCTGCCGAACGTCTGTGGACGGGCTCGAGCTGAAAGCAGCGGTGGGCGTTCATCCCAACGCAGAAGGTGGGTTTACCGGCGATCATATGAGTGGGCTGAATGAACTGCTTTTGGATGAAAACGTGATTGCCGTTGGTGAAACCGGACTGGACTTTTATCGAGAGCACGTTTCTGTGGACGACCAGAAAGATCGCTTCCGCAAACATATTGAGTTGAGTATAACACATGAAAAGCCCCTGGTCATTCACTCACGGAGTGCCATGACGGAAACCATTGACGTGCTCAGGGAGTATTCGGTCGACGCATGGACCGGCATTATGCACTGTTTCAGCGGAACAGCGGATGATGCTGCGATTTTGTGTGACATGGGCTTTATGATCTCGTTTGCCGGAAATGTAACCTTTCCCAAAGCCGATGATTTACGGCAAGCCCTTCAGGCGGTTCCTCTGGATCGTCTGCTGCTGGAGACCGATTCTCCCTTTCTCGCGCCCCAGTCCCATCGGGGACGGACCAATGAGCCTGCATATATCTCCGAGACTGCCGCGCGGGCAGCGGAACTTAAATCCATGGAGACAGAAGCGATTGCCGCGCAAACCATGGACAACGCCAAACGATTATTTAAGCAATGAACGAATCAAACAACGTCCGTAATTTCTGTATTATCGCCCATATTGATCATGGGAAATCCACGCTGGCCGACCGCCTGATTGAGCGATCCGGATTGATTTCCCAGCGTCAGATGCGGGAACAGTATCTGGATGACATGGATCTGGAACGGGAGCGGGGAATCACCATAAAATCCCATGCCGTGACCATGCACATGAACGTGGAGGGGAAGGAGTATATCTTTAACCTGATTGATACGCCCGGACATGTGGACTTTACGTATGAGGTGTCCCGGTCCATGGCTGCCTGTGAGGGCGCAATCCTGCTGATCGATGCGTCCCAGGGGGTTCAGGCACAGACCATGGCCAACGCGGAAATGGCCAAGAAACAGGGATTGAAGATTCTGCCCGTTGTCAATAAAATCGATCTCCCCAGTGCCATGCCCGAGGATGCTGCCATTGAGATGGAACAGCTCCTGGGCTTGGATTCCAGTGAGACGGTCTTCCTGAGTGCCAAGACTGGTGAAGGTATTGATGAAATCTGTGAAAAACTGGTTTCCTTTTTTCCGCCTCCACAGTGCCGGGAGGAGGGGGCCTGCCGCGCTATGATATTTGATGCAGTATACAATGAATACAAAGGTGTGATTATCTATGTCCGTTTGTTTGAAGGATTATTGAAAAAAAAGGATATGATTGAAATGCTCAAGACGGGGCACAGCCATGAGGTTCTTGAGCTCGGATGCTTTGAGCCGGATATGACACCGCGCGAAGAACTTCGGTCCGGAGACGTGGGATATGTGATTGCCAATATTAAGGAACTGGACCGGGTCCATATTGGAGATACCATTAGCCAGAAGGGATCCGGGGAACGCCCCCTCTCCGGTTATTCCGAACCCAAACCCGTTGTTTTCTGCGGTTTTTATCCGGCTACCAACAATGAGTTTGATGAACTTAAGAAAAGTTTGGAAAAACTCCATATCAACGATTGTTCGTTTGTCTTTGAGCCGGATTCCTCTCAGGCACTGGGGTTTGGTTTCCGCTGTGGTTTTCTCGGACTGCTTCATATGGATATAATCCGTTCCCGGCTGGAGCGGGAATCCGGGATCAATATCATTCAGACGGCACCGAGCGTAACCTATCAGATTCTGACCAAAACCGAAGATGTGCTTGAGATCAACAATCCGTCTCAGATTCCGCCGCCAGGAGAAATTCAGGAGTTCCGTTCACCATTTGCCAATGTAAAGCTTTTGCTACCAAATGATTATATCGGACCTGTCATGAAACTCTGCCAGAGTGTCCGAGGCAATTACATCAAAACTGACTACTTTGGCACCCGGAGTGTGATGATTGAGTATGACATTCCCTTTTCCGAAATTGTCTATGACTTTTACGACAATATGAAATCCGTAACCCGGGGATATGCGACTATGGAGTATGAACTTACCGGATTTGTGCACGAAGATCTGGCCAAACTGGAGATTCTGGTTAACAATGAGCCGGTAGATGCTCTGTCCACGGTTGTGCACAGGGAAGATGCCCAGCAGCGGGGCCGGGAGATTATTGCAATCCTGCGCAAGACGATTCCCCGGCACAGTTTTCAGATACCGCTGCAGGCAACTACCAACGGTAAAGTGATTGTCCGTGAAAATATCCGGGCAGTGATGAAAGACGTTACTGCAAAATGTTACGGCGGTGACATTACCCGGAAACGGAAATTGTGGGAGAATCAGAAAGAAGGCAAAAAGCGCATGAAGAGTGTTGGAAATGTGGAAATTTCTCAAGATGCTTTTTTGTCGGTATTAAAGACGAAAAATTAAATAAAAAAATTGACATCTTGTCTTTAAATATTATAATCTTTTCCTTTAAAATTATCGAGGCAAGAATTTCATTTATATCTTTGTTTGGAGTAGACGTATTATGCCCCGTATACATGGTGTTGATGTACCCAACGACAAGAAAATTGAGTATGCATTGTGTTATATAACTGGTATCGGGCACACAAGTTCACTCAAGATTCTGGATGCGTTAGGCATTGATCCCCAGCGTAAAGCCAAGGATCTCAGTCCGGACGAACTTGGTAAGATTGCCGCCGAGATCGATCGTAATTACCAGATCGAGGGTCAGCTTCGCCGCCAGGTGATGCAGAACATTAACCGGCTGAGAAAGATCGGCTGTTATCGAGGCAACCGCCATATCCGCGGCTTGCCGGTTCGAGGGCAGAGTACGCAGTGCAATGCCAGAACACGAAAAGGACGGAAAAAGACCGTTGCCACCAAGCGCAGTATCAAGCAATTAAGATAATTCGGGAGTTTCAACCATGGCGGATAAGCCTAAAAGATCAGTAAAGAAAAAAGCCGGAGCCAAAAAAACTGTCCGGCACAATATTGTGCGGGGCGTTGCCCACATCAAGGCCACGTTCAATAACACCATCATTTCTATTTCCGACATGAACGGAAGAACCCTCTGCTGGGAGAGCGCGGGTACGCAGGGGTTTAAGGGTTCTTGGAAGAGTACTCCGTTTGCAGCGCAAAAAGCCGCGGAAGCCTGCGGACGCAAAGTCAAGAAAATGGGACTGGTGGATGTGGAAGTTAAAGTCAAGGGGCCCGGAGCGGGAAGAGAATCCGCGATTCGCTCACTGGAAGCCGCCGGACTGAACATCAGCGCGATTGAAGATGTAACACCGATTCCCCATAACGGTTGCCGTCCCCGCAAGAAGAGACGGGTATAAATTGTTTCGATTTTGTTGTTAAAGGTTTATCATGGCAAGTATGAATGAAAGCAAATGTAAGATATGCAGACGAGAAGGCACCAAGCTTTTTCTCAAAGGTGCCCGGTGTATGACCGCCAAATGCAGTTTTTCCAAGAGAATGTATCCGCCTGGAATGCGTTCCTTCCGGAAAAAGAAGCAGTCGGAATATGCCCGGCAGATCAGGGAAAAACAAAAAGTGAAACGGTTCTATGGTGTGAACGAGAGTCAGTTCAGGCGGTATTTTAAACTGGCGGAAGCCTTCAGGGGAAACACCGGTGAGCGGCTGCTGAACCTGCTGGAGCGAAGGTTGGACAATGTTATTTGCCGTCTCGGGTATGCGTATTCACGCTCCGAAGCCCGTCAGATGATCCGTCACGGACATATTCAGCTCAACGGTAAGAAGAGTGATGTTCCTTCGATTATCGTGGAACCCAAGGACGTCATTGACGTGAAAAACAAAGACAAGTCTCACAAACTGGTGAATGCCAGGATCGAAGTAAATAAAGACAATGATATCCCTCAGTGGTTGTCAAAAGACGAAGGCACTAAGGCTGTGATAGCGGCTTTGCCTTCCCGCGAAGATGTTTCCGTGGAAACTGAAGAGCAGCTCATCGTTGAGATCTGTTCCAGATAAATTTTCCTATTTATAATTTGGAGGCATAAAGTTATGCGAATACGGTGGCGAGGGTTTGAGCTTCCAACGCGTGTATACTGTAACCAAGACACCTTAACCGACAATTACGGTGAATTTTATGCCGAGCCTTTTGAACGGGGATACGGCACAACAATCGGCAACAGTCTTCGGAGAGTATTGCTTTCATCGATTGACGGCGTAGCACCGGTTTGGGTAAAGATTGAAGGATGTTCTCATGAATACGCTTCCATGGAAGGCGTTGTCGAGGATGTAACGTATATACTGCTTAATTTCAAAGACCTTGTTCTTAAGTCCGATATTGAAGAAGAACAGGTATTAACGCTGTCCAAACGCGGTCCTGGAGATGTGACGGCCGCGGATATCCAGACCAATGAGAATGTTGAAGTGGTGAATCCGGAACTTCACCTGGCGACCTTGACCGGTGATGTGGATTTTAATGTGGAGATCGGGCTCAAGCGGGGCAGAGGATATGTCCCCGCCGAAGATCACACGGATATCGATAAAAGCATGATTGGCCTGATCACACTGGATTCCCGTTTTTCTCCCGTTACGCGCGTGAATTACAAGGTCAGTGATACCCGTATCGGGCAGCGGACCAACTATGACCGGCTGGATCTGCAGCTGTGGACGAATGGTTCGATTGAGCCGAGCGAAGTCCTGAACGAAGCATCCCTGATTCTGCGAAAACATCTGATGCCTTTTGTCAAACCCTTTACACCGGGTGAAGTGGTCAAGGTGGAAGATAGGGCACAGGAAATGATTGAAACGGAAACCAGGGAATGCGACGAAGAGGCTATGAAAAAACTCGACCGGACAATTGATTCGCTGAACTTGTCCGTCAGAACTGAAAACTGCCTGAACGCTGAAGGCATCAAAACCCTGGGTGAGCTTGTTCAGAAAAAGGAATCAGACCTTCTCAAGATACGAAGTTTCGGTAAGACTTCTCTCAAGGAGCTCCAGAACAAGCTTGAAGAATTGGGCCTGAGCTTTGGCATGACTTGTGAAGAGGAGTTATAAGAAATGCGACACCGCAAACGACGCAGAAACCTCAGCAGAGCGACCGGACACAGGGAATCGTTGATTCGAAACCTCGCCCGATCCGTTATCCTCAACCGACGGATTGAAACCACCCTGGCAAAGGCCAAGCGAACCGCTCCCTTTGTTGAAAAATTGATAACCCTTTCCAAAGACGGAAGTCTGCACAGCCGACGTAGAGCGCTGAGCCTGTTACACGATAAAGAGGCCGTCAGTCAGCTGTTTAAAGAACTGGCACCCAATTATTCTGATGTGAACGGCGGGTACACCCGAGTGCTGCATCTGGACAAGACGCATTTGGGTGACAATGCACCGCTGGCGATTCTTGAACTGGCTCACCTGGCGGAAGGTGCAGACGAACAGGACAGCGAGACCGAATCTGAAGGTAGCGAATCCACTGAGAAAGCGGATACAAAACCTGTTGAAAACGCTGCTCCGGAAGCAGAAGCAAAAACTGAATCTGCTGAGACAGAAACCGCAGCAGATGACTCGAAGGAAGAGAAGCAGACAGAAGATAAAACTGCAGCGCAAGCCGATGATGGTGGAGAAGACGCTGTGGCATCAAAAGAGACGTCCGAATCTGATGAATCCGTTAGTGACGAGGACGAAAAGAAGGAGTCCGACGCAAAAAAGCCTGAATGATTGGGTGCATTTCTGATAGAAAATCTCAAGAGAGTCTGAACAAGAAGTTCAGGCTCTCTTTTTTTTATCCATTATTTCTGCAATATACTCCGTAATTATTCTCCCGGCATCTGGTCTGGCATAGGCCTTGGCACATTGGCTCATCTGCTTGAACCGTTCGCTGTTGTTTAGAATCCCTTCAATCTTATTTCTCATAATTTCTGGTGTGAGATCCTCTTCGATGATGCAATCGCAGGCGCCTGCTTTTTTGAGTTCACGGCCGTTTTCCAGTTGGTGATTGTCCTTGGCCCAGGGATAGGGGATCAGTACAGAAGGAATTCCCCATGCGGTATATTCTGCCATGGACGACGCTCCGGCACGGCCGATAAACAGACAGCAGTCCTTGTACAGATCTGTAACGTTATGCGTAAAGGCCATCACTCGAGCGGAGAGGTCGAACGCTTTGTATGCTTCCTTGAGCTCCTGCTCATCATACCGTCCACTCAGGTGAACAATGGAATACCTTCGAAGGACCGGAGCCAGGGTTTCCATATCCTCCAGAAATACACGGTTGATTGGCCGTGCGCCCTGACTGCCGCCCATGATCAGGATGGTGTTGCGTCTCAAAATATCCAGGCTGTCGGATGACAGCTTCTCCAGCATATCGCGTCGCAGCGGATTACCGCAATGAACACCTTTTTTGCCGAACGTTTCCGCGCAGACCTTGAACTGACAAAAGACTTTCTCGGATAATCGTGACAGCATGCGTATGGTTCGTCCTGGAATAGTATTCTGCTCAAGCAGTACCACTGGAATCCGGAGAAGCGCGGCTGCGGATGCCGTGGCAGCACCTGCGTAGCCTCCGGTACAAACCACCAGTCCTGCGTGATTGGATCGCAGAAGTGTTATGGATTTCAGTGTGGAATACGCAAAAAACAACCCGGTTACGGGTATGGAAAGAAGCCCCCGGTTTTTCTTGGATGGAAGCAGGACATACGGAAAGGTGTATTGATCAAAGAACTGCTTGTCCATCCCGGATGAGGTTCCTGCGAGCAGAATTTGCGAAAGGCCCCGCTGTTGGAGTTCCTGAGCCACGGCAATCATCGGAGAGAGGTGTCCCCCGGTACCGCCCCCGGATATTACAATCCGTCGATCATGTATGCTCATAGATCTTTTCCGCACCCAGGGTTTTACTGCGCAGTTCGTTGGATCGTGCGATGTTGACCAGAATGCCGGCCTGGATAATCGAAATGAATAGAGCAGAACCTCCAGTGCTGATAAACGGGAGTGAGAGCCCTTTTGTCGGCAGGCATCCGGTGGCAACTCCAATATGGATCGATGCTTCCAGTGTGATGCAGAGAGTCAATGCCAGCGCCAGGAGCATGCCGAACAGTTCAGAACAATTAAGCGCGATCTTAATTCCGCAGTACAGGAACACACCAAAGAGCAGAATAATCAGACTGCACCCCAGAAATCCGAATTCTTCTCCGATAATGGAGAAGATAAAATCGTTGGAGGACGCGGGCAGGAAATACAGCTTCTGGATACTGTTTCCGATGCCGTTACCGAACAGACCGCCTGAGCCCAGGGCGATCAGCGACTGATTAAGCTGATAACAGGAGCCCTGCGGATCGAGTTCCGGAAAGAGAAATCCGACCAGCCGGATCTTGACATGATCAAACTTGCTGTAGACGATATATCCTGCAAAGGGCATGGTGACCAGAAATGCCGGAACCGCGTGATAGAGTCGAATGCCTGAGACCAGCAGCATGATGGTCGACACGGTTCCGATGAGCAGGGTGGTGCCGATGTCCGGTTCCATCACAATCAGCGCCAGGCATCCGCCGATCAGTGCAACCGGAGGAAGGAAACCGGAAAAGAAACAATGAAGTTTTGCCTGACGTTTTGAGAGAAAGTCGGCAATAAAAACAAAGAGGGTAATCTTCATGATTTCTGAAGGCTGAAAACCGAACATGCCCATTCGTATCCATCGCCTGGCTCCGTTGACTTTAGTGCCGATCCCGGGAATCAGAACCAGAATCAGCAGCAGGATGGAAATCGCGAAGAGGATCGTGCTGTGCTGCTTAAGGTAGTAATAATCAATATGCCTGGCAATGAAAAATCCCACAAGCGACAACGTGATCCACAGAATGTGTTTATACATGAGCGCATATCCGCCCTGTTCTCCAGATGCGGAGACCGATGTTACGCTGAATACGGACATGATGCTTGCGCAAATCAGGCAGAGAACAACGACTTCAATGACACTTTTGATTCGATCCATGAGTTACCTTATCTTAAGTGTACAGATGCTGAACAGAGCAAGAATGGCTGCTACAATCCAGAATCGGATGGTTATTTTGCTTTCCGAAAGTCCGCCAAACTGAAAATGATGATGCAGGGGAGCGATACGGAAGACCCGCTTGCCGAAGAGTTTGAAGCTCAGAACCTGCAGGACCACAGACAGGGCCTCGGCAACAAAAATACCACCGACAATCAGCAGAAGATATTCTTTCTTGATAATGACTGCAATAATCCCGGCCATACCGCCTAAGGACAGTGCCCCGGTATCGCCCATAAAGATTTCGGCCGGATGGCAGTTGAACCAGAGAAACCCAAGGGTACTGCCGACCAGTGCGGCACAGACAATGGCGATCTCGCCGGCACCGGGAATATACAGAATGTGAAGGTATCCGGAAAAGTCGATGCGTCCGACAATGTAGCATATAATCATAAACGAGAGATAGAGCAGTACCGAACAGCCGGTTGCCAGTCCGTCCAGTCCGTCGGTCAGGTTGACGCCGTTGCTGGAACTGACAATCACCACGGCTGTAAAGAATATATAGCCGATTCCGATGTCCAGAGCGTGCTTGTAAAACGGAAAGGCCAAAAGGCCTCTCTTGTCTGGATCGCTGGTCAGGTACAGAATCACAGCAACAATGCAGCCCAGGAGGATCTGAAAAAACAGCTTGGTTTTGGCACGCAGGCCGTCCCGGTCCTCAAACATCAATTTGATATAATCGTCCATAAACCCCAGTATCGCCAGAAAAAGTCCGGTAAACAATACGAGAAGGACATAGATGTTTCCGAGTTTTGCGCAGAGCAGGACGGAGAGCAGAAATGAAAACATGATAATCAGTCCGCCCATGGTCGGGGTCTCGGATTTGGAGCTGTGCATTTCCGATAGTTTCTTTGAATCGGATTTATGTGAATTCTCATGTACTTTTCTTGCTTTGAGAAAGGCAATGATGAAACGGCCGAACACCAGGCTGAGTATAAACGCTGCAATGGCCGCGACTGTGGCCCGGACTGTGATGTATCGAAAAAGATTGAGCGGTGAGTAGAAGTCGGTCAGGTAACTCAGGTAATACAGCATGAATCAGCTCCGGTTGGTCAACTCGTTAAAAATATCATCAAACCGCATGCCGCGGGATGCCTTTATTAGTATAGTATCGTCCGATTGTATGAACTCACTTAACCGGGAAATTAAATCTTTTTTGGAATCGCAGAGTACGATCGCTTGCGTATATTTTTTCTGTGTACGCTTATATGCCTGCTTCATGCATTTGCCCAGAAGATAGGCCTTGTCGACCTCAAACTCACTTAGCATGTGAATGGCGTTTTCGTGTTCCAGGTCGGATAAGGTTCCGAGTTCCAGCATATCGCCGAGAACTGCTATCTTGCGGCCGTTGCCGGCAGCCGCAATTGTTCGCAGGGCATTGCGGAGCGAGAGGGGGTTGGAATTATAGCAATCATTATAGATAAAAACCCCGTTTGCCGTAACCCGCTCCATTCGCATGTCTTCAGGGATAAACGCGGAGATCCCCTTGATGCAGTCGGTCATGGATATTCCGATCTGACGCGCAGCCGCCACCGCGGCGCAGGCATCCAAGGCCAGATGATATCCGGTTCCCGGAATTTCGCATTCCAACTGGTGATTAAGCGTAAAACAGACCCGGTCTCCCTGGTCGTTGATATGGGTTGCAAAGAAATCACTTTGTTCGTTGCCAAACGTGACTACGGGTGCCGGGCTCTTTTCCCGGTATGTATCCATGAACGGGTCATCATGATTCAGTACGGCTGTTTTGTCAGGACTCAGGTTTTTCAGTATGGCACTCTTTTCCTCAGCAACGCCCTCAATACTTCCGAGAAACTCGGTATGTGAGGGGCCGGTGTTGGTAATAATCGCGATATCCGGTCGGACAATGTCCGCGAGCCTTGGAATTTCACCCGGCGAATTCGTTCCCAGCTCCATGACCGCGTAGTTGTGGCTGTCATCGAGGTTCAGTATGGTCAGGGGGACTCCGATAAGATTGTTGAAGTTCCGGATAGGGCAGAGAACCTTTCCGGTTTTACGGAGAATGCTTGCCAGGAGATTTCGGGTGGTGGTCTTTCCGGCACTTCCGGTGATACCAATCCAGAGAATACGGCTTCGCTTTCGGATGTGTGAGGCAATATCACCGAGTGCAGTTACCGTATCCTTGACCCGAATACATACCCCCTGAAAATCAGTTGCTTTTTTTGAGTTTGACACCAGACAGGCCTGTGCTCCTTTTTCATACGCAGGCTTGAGAAACAGGTGACCGTCGTGAGTCTCTCCCTGTATGGCCGCAAAGACGCAGGATTCCGTGATCAATCGTGTGTCATGAACAATCGGCAGCGGCGTGTCCAACTGCGGATCCGGGTTGAGAATCTTTCCGGAAGTGATATGTGCTATTTGGTTGATCGTCAGTTTCTGCACAGGTGTTTCTCCACGACCTTCCTGTCATCAAAGTGAATCTTCTGATAACCGGTTATCTGGTATGTTTCATGGCCCTTTCCCGCGATCAGGACAATATCGTCTTTGTCGGCCAGCTTCAAGGCCCGGCGAATGGCTTTTTCCCGGTCACACTCAATCCGGCACAAACTCGTATCTGAAACCCCTTCAAGGATGTCTTCGATAATCCGCTCCGGTACTTCGCTTCGCGGGTTGTCAGAGGTTATGACCAGTACATCCGAGAGGCTTTCAGCCACCTCTCCCATGATCGGGCGTTTTCCTCTGTCCCGATCGCCGCCGCATCCAAATACAGTGATCAGCCTGCCCATACAGACCTTCTGCAGGACGTTCAGAACATTTTCCAGCGCGTTCGGTGTATGGGCGTAATCGATAAAAATATCAAATATGCCGGCATCCACATGTTCCAGCCGCCCCCGTGCGCCGGGAAAGTTTTGGACAATCGGTATTGTTTCCGCAAGCGGAATGTCATCGGGCAGACAGCAGAGTCCTGCGGTGATGTTCAGAATGTTGTGTCTACCTGGTATACGGGAATTGAATCGGGAGGATCCGGCAGAAGTTCGAACCGAAAATCGTGTGCCCCGGATGGATGTGCTGATGTTTTCAATCCGGATTGTGCTTTCTTTAGCAAATCCAAATCCAGAGGATCCCGGATACTTCTCAAACAGATCGCAACCGAACGGGTCATCCATATTGAAGACTCGCTGGCCTGTTTCTTTAAGCTGGGTAAATAATTGCGCTTTTGCCTGCCGATATGCTTTAAGTGTTTTATGATAATCCAGATGATCCCGAGTAAGATTGGTCAGTATCGCGTGATCAAAGCGCAGGGAGGCGCATCGATTCTGGTCCAGGGCATGTGAGGATACTTCCATGACTGCGGTGTCCACATTGTTTCGTACCATTTCAGCTAAAAGTTTACAGATTTTCTCTGCACCCGGTGTTGTATTGTCTGCCGGATAGCGGTTGGTACCCGTGTCATAACCCAGCGTTCCGATAACGCCGGTTTTGTGATCCAGGCGCTGAAACATGTGTTTGATAAACTCCGCTGTGGTTGTTTTGCCGTTTGTACCGGTAATACCGACGAGGTTGAGTTTTCGGCATGGATAATTATAAAACGCGTGTAGCAATTCCGCAAATGTGGCGAGTGGAGATTCCGCACGGATCTGAGCGCTGCATTCGGATGAGACATCGGATTCGGTGATCAGTACGGAGGCCCCGCGCGAAAGCGCTTCTGGTATATAATCTGTACCGTTTTTTTCGCAGCCATTGAGTGCGGCAAAGATCATTCCGCTGGTCACGTTTCTGGAATCAGCGGTCAGACCGGTCACGGTAACATTCCGGTTGCCGGTGATCTTACAGTTGCCGGTTCGGGGCTGTGCTTTTTTCATTAATGCTTCGAGTGTAATCGGTTCCACTGGGGTTAATCGTTCCGGCAGAGTTTTCTCCGGCAGGGGGCGCCCAGGTAATTGAGAGTCTGTTCGATGATTTGCCGGACTGCAGGAGCTGCCACAACGCCTCCGTAATGAGCGGTTTTCGGCTCGTCAGCCGCTACAAAAACCGTTATCACCGGGTCTTCAACCGGTGCGATTCCCACGAATGATGCCACGTATTTATCTTTGCTGTAACCGCCGCGACCGGCTTTTTGAGCGGTTCCGGTCTTTCCCCCGATGTTGTACTGCATGGAAATGGCGCGTCGCCCTGTTCCCAGTCGCACGGTTTTTTCAAGGATCTCCAGTGTCCGTCGTGCGGTCTTTTCTGAGATGACTCGCCGGACAACTAATGGTTTGAAATGTTTCAGGTTGTGTGCTGGACGGTAAATGCCTTTGGCCAGGGAGGGGCGTATCAGACGGCCACCGTTGGCAATGCACGTGTATGCGGTTGCAATCTGAAGCATGGTAACGCCGATTTCCTGTCCCATGGGCACTGACGTAATCGAGAGTCTGCTCCATTTGGACGGGTGGCGCAGGATTCCGTTTTCTTCTCCCGGGAAATCAATACCGGTTTTCTGACCGAAACCAAAGGCGCGGATATATCCGTACAGTTTTTGATTGCCCAGTTTGATTCCCAGTTTGGCAGCTCCGATATTGCTGCTTTTGTAGATCACGGCTTCAGCCGAAAGCGAGCCGTAGCTGTGGCAGTCATGGAGCGTCCGGCCATCTTTGTGCCAGGAGCCGTTTTCGCAGAAAATTTTGTCTGATTCGCTGACCAGACCTTCTTCCAGGCAGGCAGCCATAACAAAGCTTTTGAATGTTGAGCCGGGTTCATAGACATCGCACACCGGCCGCATCCGCATGTCGCAGGTTGAGTAGTCACCGTAACGGTTGTTGTCATAGGACGGAATTGTTGAGAGTGCAAGGACTTGTCCATTGCGGCAGTTCATCACCACACAGGAGACGCTTTTGGGTTTAAATTCTTCGTATACACGTTTAAGCTCATTGGTGACAAAAAGCTGCACAACGGAGTCCAGGTTCAGTACCAGGGATGAATCCAGGCCTTTGGGCTGCTGGATATCTGTTGAGGAAACAAGCATGTTTCCTTTGGCGTCTTTTCCGGAGAACCGGTTGAACGTGGCCGGTTTGAGAAGCATCTCATACACTTTTTCGATTCCTGCAAGTCCGTTGTCGTCAATCCCGGTAAAGCCGACCGTGCATCCCATATAGCTGCCGCATGGATAGAACCGGCGGTACTCATCCAGCACGTGAAGGCCGCGGACCGGAAGTTTTTTCAGTTTCTTGTACCAGGTGGACGGCAGTTCCCGCTTGATCCAGACAAAGGTCTTGTCCGGATTGATCGCAGGAAGATTTTTCCGTGGGATTCCCGTAAAGCGGCTGATTTCTTCGCGTGCCTGTTTCGCGGGGATCTCCAGTTCTCCGGGGTGAAGGTATAGGGATGGAACCTTCAGGGAGACGGCAATTGTGCGTCCCCGGGCATCCAGGATCGTGTGGCGGGGGATGCGCTGTGGTATTCGGGCGGTAAACTGCTGCTGTTTTTTTGAAAGGTATTGTTCGTGTTTAACCAGCTGAAGGTATGCTGTTCTCGCTGCCAGCACTATAAATATGATAAAGAAAAAAGAAGAAAAAAAAACAGCCCGTTTCCGGTGTCCCGAATATCGGGTGACAATCGGAATGCCTTTCTGTTCAGCGGCTGTTATTTTTTTTTCCATTTTCAGCCTAATCGGTTATGGCAACAGTTGTGTCGTCTTTATCGCTGGATTGGGTTGCCATGTAATCATTGGTTGGATCCAGTTTGATTCCAATCAATCTGGATTTGCCGATAATCCGTGACGGCTCCTTGAGCTGCGATACTTTCCATTTAAGCTCCTGGCGTTTCCACCACATCTCTTTTCTCAGACGGATCAGCCTGGCCATACGGTAACTTTTTCGTGTAAGATCGGATTTATACCGGATGGAAATTACGCCAACTGCGGTCAGGTAAAGAATAAAGAATAAGAGAAGGTGTTTGAGTTTCATATTTTTTCCACAGCCCTCAGTTTTGCGCTATGCGCTCTGCGGTTTTCTTTGATTTCCACTTCTGTTGGAAGAAGCGGTTTTTTTGTAAGTATGATTCCATGTTGGTTGTCCTGCATGCGCCGAAAAAAAGTTTTGACGATTTTGTCCTCTGCGGAGTGAAAGGACAGTACAACCATTCTGCCTGAAGGGTTCAGCGTATCAAATCCAGAAACAAGCGCATATTCCAGATACTCCAGTTCCCGGTTTACCGCAATCCGGAGGGCCTGAAATGTCCGGGTCGCCGGATGAATTCGATGTCGTTTCGGTCCGTATGCCCGGCAGACGGTTTCTGCCAGGGACCGGGTGTCCTGGAACGGTGTTTCTTTTCGTTGTCGGTCAATGTACGCAGCGATCTTTCCGGCCAGTCGTTCGTCTGAATACTCCCGGAGAATTTGGGCCAGTCGTTCTCTGGGCCAGGTGTTGACGATCTCTGCTGCGGTTAGCGTGTCTTCAGTCTGGTTCATACGCATATCCAGAGGACCGTTTTGGTTGAAGCTGAAACCGCGTTCTGCAGTATCCAGCTGTATCGACGACACGCCCAGGTCAAAGAGAATTCCGTCAATTCCGGTGATTCCCAGGTGATCGAGAATTTCGGGCAGGGCGGAGTAATTCTCAGCCAGTATACTTACATTCTCTATAGTGGAAACCCTTTTTGAAGCCGTCTGGAGAACTCGCTCGTCTCTGTCGATCATCACAAGACGTCCGCCCGGTGCGATGCGGCTGCCGATTTTCAGAGAGTGACCTCCGGTTCCGGCCGTGCAGTCGACAATAATGTTGCCGGGAGAAGGATTCAGGTATTCAATAACTTTATTTAAAAGAACAGGTACGTGAAAATCTTCACACACGTATGGCAAGCCTTTCAGCTGCGCTGTCACGCATCTTGAGGCTGCCGACCAGCTTGATCATGGTCGTGATGTAGGGGCTGAGCTCTATCCCCTGGATTCCGTGCTTTGAGCGAATGCGTTCCACTCGCTTGACAAGCTCGGACAGCTCGCCGGAAATGGACTCCAGCCGGTCTTGCCTGGAACCTGTTTCCTCGGTAAGAATGCTTTCCATTTCCGTTCGGACTTTCTCCACTACTCCTGAACCGGATTCAGGCCTTTGAGACATAACCACCTCCCCAAAAAAAGTAAAGGTTAAAACTACAGATCAATGGTCTTCGGCAGCTTCTCGCGTACCTTGTCGAACTTGTCTGCACTTCCTGTATAGGATTCTTTCCAGCTTTCTTTATTCCATATTTCGATCTTTTCCGTATTGCCGATGAAGATAACATCTCTGTCCAGTCCGGCCTCTTTTATTAGATTGGAAGGAAGTATTATACGACCTGAACTGTCAAAGTCAACATGATGTGTTTTGTAATTAATTGTTCTCATAAGTGCCTGATATTCCGGGTCATCTTTGATGGCCTCACGGAATGCGTTGACCACTTTTTTCCATCCAAGCGGGGTGTACATGTCAATTCGACCGCAGCCCTGATTCTTGCAGTAAAGATAAAATCCTTCCCCGTGTATATCCGTATTTACCGTACTGCGAAGCTTCAGCGGCACGGTCACCTGATTTTTCTGGTTAATCTTATGAGGATAAGCACCCGCAAACATGAATCCACCCGAAAAGATAATTAACAATACGTAGAGTTACATAGCGTTACCTTTCGCTATACAATGTTACTTATATAATCGTCAATTTCAAGTGAATAATAAGTATTACTTTTATAAGCATCTGATTGACAAGGGGTAACATATGGGGCGCACACAATATGTAGTACCTGTCTGTTGGTCGCACCACAATATAAGGATGCCTATGGAAGATCAGAATATATGAAAAAATAATATTTTTTTTTATTTGTCAAATCTGGGAAAATGACAATTTTCCATAGAAAATCATAAGGTGTTGACATTCACTATCATGCGAAACTTGTAATTCTATATGGTTTTTGAGATGTTTTTTCATTAAACAAGGTTGTTTCACCTTGATAAATCATACCAGGAAAGGTATAATTGGAGAAAATCATAAAAGGGAATAATTAATGACCAAAAAGAGGTTCCGTCAGCTCAATCCGATATCTGATTCAGAATCACAGGGACAAGTCCTTTACTGGATGAGCAGAGACCAGCGTGTTGATGACAATTGGGCTCTGCTTGCGGCTCAGGAGTATGCCATTGAGAAGAAACAGGGACTGGCTGTGATCTTCTGCCTTGCCAAAAAGTTTATCGGCGCTGGAAACCGCCAGTACGATTTCATGCTCAATGGATTAAAAGAGGTTGAGCAGGCACTCAAGCCGCTGAATATTCCCTTTCATCTGATCTGCGGAGATCCGGGGGGGTCTGTTGCGGAATTTGCTTTGCGATCCTGTGCATCGGCCGTGTTTACGGAGTTCGCTCCGTTGAAAATCAAGCAATCCTGGAAAAAGGCTGCGGTAAAGAAAATCAAAGTTCCCTGTTTTGAGGTTGATGCACACAATATCGTTCCCTGCGTTGAAGCATCGGATAAACAGGAGTTTGCTGCGCGCACCTTTCGTCCCAGAATTCAGAAAAAACTGCCGGATTTTCTGGTTCCCATTCCCCGGCTGAAAAAGCATCCATACACGATTGGCGAAAAACCCGATCAATTCAAGCAAAGCGACCTCATACCCTGCCTCAAATGCGCAAGAGGTGTCCCGGTTGTTCCGTGGATTGAGCCTGGTGAAACAGCGGCCCGCAAAGCGCTCAAGTCGTTTATCCGGAAGAAACTCGAACACTACCACACGGTACGCAACAATCCCTGCGTGGACGGCCAGTCTGGACTCTCTCCGTATCTTCATTTTGGACAGCTGTCCGCGCAGAGAGTCGCCCTGGACGTTCAGAAGTCATCCGCTCCGGAGCCGGCCAAGGCAGCCTTTCTCGAAGAGCTGATTGTGCGCAGAGAACTGGCGGATAACTTCTGCTGGTACAATCCGGAGTATGATTCCGTGAAGGGATTTCCGGACTGGGCAAAAAAGAGCATTGGCGAACACGCAGATGATCCCAGGGAATATATCTATACACGCAGGCAGTTTGAGAATGCGGAAACGCATGACAACCTGTGGAATGCGGCACAAATGGAAATGGTTGTTCGCGGAAAAATGCACGGATTCATGCGCATGTACTGGGGAAAGAAAATCCTTGAGTGGACCGAATCCGCTGAACAAGCCATGGAAATCGCGATCTATCTCAACGACAAATACGAACTCGACAGCCGGGATCCCAATGGATATGCAGGCATTGCCTGGTGTATGGGCGGAGTGCATGACCGGGCATGGAATCAGCATCCGGTCTTTGGCAAGATCCGGTACATGAACTACAACGGCTGCAAACGTAAATTCAATGTGGATGAATATATTCGAAAAGTAAACCTTTATTAAGGAGAGAAATATGGAAGGTGTAAAAGGAAGATTCAACGTATTCTTCGGCATGATTTTGATTTTGTGGATATCACTGCTGGCAGCAGTGAGTCCGGCGCTTCTCTTTGCCGACGATATGCATGAAGCGGTTTCTGATCTGGATTTCGACTCTGTGAAAAAAATGCTGAAAGAGGATGAAACTGTAGTGAATCGCAGGGATAAGAAAGGCAGGACACCGCTTGTTATTGCCTGTGAAAACAATAACACGGATATGGCCCGTCTTCTGCTGGACGCCGGCGCAGACCCGGGTATTCAAACGCTTGAATTGTCCACAGCCCTTCACGAGGCGGCAAAAGGCGGAAACACGGAATTGATTCGTCTGCTGCTTTCCAGGGATGCGGACACCTATGCCGAGGACAACCGGAATCAGAAAAAACCCATTCATTATGCGGTCAAAAACGGACATCTTGAGGCCGTGAAATTGTTTCTCGAAGATGAGACCATGATCGAAGCAGATAATGAACACAGCTGGACCCCCTTGATGTATGCAGCCTATGAAGGACATACGGACCTGGTTAAGTATTTGCTTTCAAAGAAAGCAAAACTCAACGCACGTACGTTTGACGGCATGACCGCGCTTCATCTGGCCGCGGACAAAGGGCACCTGGACGTGGTCAAGCTGCTGATCGAAAAGGGTGCAAAACCGGATACCATTAATGCCAGAAAGAATACCCCGCTTCATTTTGCCTGCATGCGGGCACATCCCGAAGTCGCTGCGTTTCTTCTGGAAAAGGGTGCGAATCCCAATGCCGCGGACTTAAACGGCAGCACTGCGCTTCATGCCGTGGCGGAAGGCGGTTCAGTTGAGACACTCAAGGTGCTGCTCAAGTACAAACCCGAGATTAATTCCAAGCGCTATATGGGGATGACTCCACTTTTGATTGCTTCAGGCAAAGGTTATGGTGAGATGGTGTCTTTGCTTTTAGAGCACAAGGCTGATGTCAAGGCTCAGAACTGGTATCGGTATACTGCACTTCACTTTGCTTGTCAGAGTAAAAGTCATGAAATTGTAGAGCTCCTGTTAAATCATAATGTAGATTTTTCTGCTCAAAACCTTTGGAAGTATACAGCCCTTCATTTTGCTTGTCAGGCCGGTCATCTGAAGACGGCTGAGTTATTAATTGAGAATGGGTTGGATGTGAATCACAGAACTCGTGACAGCCAGTATCCTGTTCTCCTTGCGGCCCAAAACGGGCACACAGATGTAGTGAAACTGCTGATCGAAAAGGGTGCAAATGTTAACGTGACCAATAAATTAAAGATGACTCCTCTGCACCTGGCTTCGATGTATTTTCACAAGGAGACAGCAAAGCTACTTATCGAAAAAGGCGCTGATGTTAATGCCGTTTCTAAGTTTGGGCATAAACCCCCTGACATCAGTCAGGATTATATGGAAATTATCGAAATGAATCCTAAAAGTCCTGCGGAACTTCTGGTTGGAGAAAAACTGAAAGCTAAAATTCATTATGGCTCCGGATCTACTGAAAGAGTAAAAGTCTGGTTTCAACCAAAAAATGTGACCAGGTTACCAGTCCATTTTTATTGTAGCCCTGCTCATTTCAAGAAAGTTGACAAAGGCGATACAGTCATTCAGACTCTTACAACGGATACACCCTTCAGATTGCGAAGCATTCACGCCAAGATGTTTTTTGAAAGCAGCAGGAAAGAGATATTATTGGAAAAGGATGTTGATGTGACATGGAAGGAAAAATATCCTTATATTTCAGAATGTTTGTTTATGCAACCATATAAGGTCAGAATCTTTCTGGATGAATATAACGCTAAAACGATATTTGATATATTGGCTCAGAAAGGGATAAAGAATCTTGAGATGGGAGTTGATGAAGATAAAACCGAGGTTGGTAATAAGATAACTCCAATTACCATAAGTTTTACTCGGGATATACCGGTTGAGGTTGCTCAATTTATTATAAATGTATGCAGTAGAATTTACCCCATTAAAGGAGTAAGAATATCAGGAGCACCAAGTGGAGGTTCAAACTACAATTATCATATAATAAATATTAACACCGATATGAATGGCAAAAAAACGATAAGTAAGGAGAAATTGATTAAAGTTCTCGATCCAGCCCTTACCCAGTCTGAGTTTCATGAATTGCTTAATTTCCATCCAACCCTTAAAACTTTTGGACGAAAGGGCGTAGAGCTGTATTTTATAGAGATAAATGAGAGGGAACTTGTTAAGAATGCTGAGAAAAATTTCGTCCTGCAAAATTATAAAGAAGCTATTATATATTATAAAAAATGTTTAACTAAAGTAGAAGAAGGCAAGAGCGATATTATTAAATACCTGAAAGAGCGGTTGGCAATATCTGAATTTCACATGGACTTCAATAAAGGCAAATGGGTTTCCATGATACCTCCCGGAAATTTTTCAGGTTGGGAGCGTAAAAACGGTAAATGGACTGTAGAAAAAGACGGAACACTGAAAGGGGTTTCTGATGGAAAAGGGTTTGGCCTTTTTCTGCTCCACAAGGCACAGGTGTTGGATGATTATGAGATTACCGGACAATTTGACGGATACAAAGAGCATGGTGGGGTTATACTGAATCAGATACCGGAACGAGGCGGGTATGTCATAAAGAATAAGCTCTTGGAAGTGCCGAAATTCATCTGTGTTCACTTTGCCCCCAAATACAATGCGGTCCAGCTTCGAAAGGACAATGAAAAGCGGGGGATGAAACAAATTAAAATGCCTTTATCTGATTTGACCCACTTCCGGATTCAGGTGTGGAACGGAACAATAACCGTATTTGTAAATGGCAAGCCAGCCTTTGTTAATGAATATTTTCCTCCTGGAGACTGGGGTGTTAACGAAGGCAGAATCGGTGTCGGCAGCTCCTATCATCGCCATCCGGGATATGTAAACAAATTCCAGAACCTGATGATCCGCAAACTCACGCGCCGTCCTCTTGATCCGGAAGAGATGTTCAAGCATGAAGAGGAAGGCAAAGACCAGAAGTCTGAAGCAAAGAAAGAGTCGAAGAAGTGATACTTACTCTCTTTCAACTGGGGCTGTCTTGTCAACCTCTGAGATTATCATCAGGTGGTCGGAAAGTGTTGACGGCACAACGTACATGTTTGCCTGCGTCAGGTTCGGTGTTGTCAGTATCCAGTCAATGGCCCGGCCCGGTGCTCCAGACGGGAAAGTTTTGTATGTTGCCAGGTTTATCATCTTCATCGGCAGCAGGAACGTTCCTGATTTAAAAAGGACATCCACTGCGTTTTTTTTATCTGAGGATTTCTGATGGCCGTGGGTCCCGGATGGGGCGGAGTTAAAGTCTCCCATGGCAATTATGGGTAGTTGACTTCCTGAAGCGATCCGCTGGATTTTTTCCGCGCACCCAACCCGTACATCTTCACTTCTGTATTCCAGGTGAATCGCAAGAACATGAACGTTTCCTATTGGTGTTTCTATCCCCGCAAGCACACTGTCATGGTTGCCAAAAAGAATCCGTTCCAGGTTTGATAACGCCTTGAATTTGACAAACTGAGTTTTATAAATCGGATATTTGCTCAGGATTGCGTTGCCGAAACAAAAGGAGTAGAACGGAAAGGATGCATCAAAACCGCGCTGCTCCACGCAGTAGTTGAACCCGGCTTTTTTCGCAATGAAGCGGGCCTGGTTGATGCCGAGGCTCCAGGATGCAGAGAAGTCGACTTCATTCAGAACCATGATGTCAACACCGGACGTTTGAATCTGTTCGGCGATCCGGCTCAGGTATTGCTTGTGTTCGTCAATTGTGCGGTCAGTCCAGTTGCTTGCGCCGGGGGTACTGCCTCTGGCATGCGCAATGTTCCATGTGCCGACACGAATACTGTTGGGCCTGTCCTGTTGTGCAGCAGGTTGAGTCGTTTGAGTCACTGTATATCGGACGGCACGGGCGGAAGCAAACACTCTCGACTGGACATACCATATGATGGTTATCAGCAAACAGATAAACAGCAGCAAAATGCTGTATTTCAGAGTGCGCTTATTCACCTTCATCTCTAAACGCCTCGACCCAGGCAACCACATTTTCCGGAGGAATGTCGTCCTGCATTTCATGGGCCGGCGCCATTACGTAGCCGCCGTCTTTGCCCAGAATGCGGACCAGGCTCTGGATTTCCATCTGAATCTGGTCGGGTTGGGCCCGGGGCAGAAACTGCTGAACATCTACCGCACCCCAGAATACAATCCGGTCACCGAACTCATCCTTCAGGCGTTGCGGGTCCATTCCCTCTGCAGAGGTCTGGACTGGATTGAGTATGTCCACCCCGCACTCAATGATGTGCGGCAGGAGCTTGGCTATGGAGCCGCAGGAGTGGTGCCAGTAGTAGCAGTCTCCGATTTTTTTGGTCAGCTGAATACGTCGGCTGAAGGCAGGGGCGACCAGTTCTTCAAACATGGCCGGAGACATGAATGGACCGGACTGAGTGCCGAAGTCATCCCCGCTGGTTGTCAGATGAATGTACGGGCCCAGCACTGTGTAATACTGCCGGCTGACCTCCAGCTGGATGTCCACTACCCGGTCAAAGAAGTCCCGGATAAAGTCCGGATCCATGGCCAGTTTGAGCATAAAGTCATTATACCCGCACATCCAGCACCCGAGTTCCAGCATGCCGTAGATTGGATGCCCGGCAACAATCACGTATTTTTTTTGCTTGTAAAGCGTTCTGGCCTGTTCTTCCAGGTTGCGAAGGTGGTCTTCGTTAATTCGGGGCTCGGGCCACTGGAACTCAGCCAGATCTTTTCGGTCTGCTCCGGCCAGCGGAGAGCGTGTAATTTGCCATTCTCCGTCAATGCATTCAGAGGTCACACCCCAGTAATTAACAGAGCAGGAGTCAGAGACCTTCTTGCTGAGCGGGCTGGGCAGTTCAGGGATATATCCCACGGACCGGAAATCCGTTCCTGCCCAGTTGAGAATCCGTTCGTCAACACCGCTTGTTGTGATTACAGCATCGCCTTCCAGGCCCAGGAAATCAATCAGGCGCTGCTGCAGTCCAGGGCGGATGCCGGTCAGCCGGGTGGCACCAATATCCAGCGGCGGACGCGGCGTGGTTGTGTGCGCCATGCATTTTTCAAAAGAGTCAATCGAGTTCACGATTCGTTCCTTTCAGGAGAGTCCGTCTTCGCCTTCAGCCAATCGCTGAAAAAATCAATCAGCCGTTCTGTGCCTTCTTTGCCCACATCAATGCTTGCGTAGGGCCGCGGGTCAATTCCCAGCAGGCCGTAGCAGGGGTGGTCTTTGAATGCATCATCCATCCAGTTGACGCGTTCATCGGGTCCGCCCGGGTCATCCAGGGGTTTGCTTTTCAGGCGCTGCATATCAACGGTTTCCGGATGCAAACTGGTAGAAGAGTATAAATACAAAAGCGCTCTTTTGCAATGGATTTTTCATTAACAGCGCGTATAATTCTTATGTAAAGACTGCAATGTTGTTTTGGAAAACCATTCTATGAAAACGTATCAGATCAGAGAATTTTCCGATCGATCCTTTCCTCTGGCTATTCAGAAACAGCGGGTTGAGTCAGAAATCGTAATGCCGGAACACACCCATGACTTTATCGAGATTATCTATATTCAGCAGGGAAGCGGAACCAATGTGATTGACGGAAAACCCTATCCCATCATCCAGGGAGATCTCTATCTGATCCCTCAGGGAAGCACGCATTCCTTTACTTCAAGCCGCGAAATGGTGTTGTTTAACCTCATGTTCCAGCCCCGCATCATTCCTGAGACATTTCGTGAGGCCATGAAAGAGTTTGATTTTCATCAGAATCTCTTTGATACTGCCAGGAACAGTAACGCCAAGCTCTCGCTCCTGCCGCCGGATGGAGATGAAATCAATCACAGGCTTGTGCGGATACAGCAGGAACTCTTTTCGAAAAAGACCGGATACAAAGCGGTTGCGCTCGCAGAACTGGTCGGGCTTCTGCTTGTAATTCTGCGGATCTATCAGACCCATATGCCGGCCGACAATATTGAAAAGGACAATCCCAGACATTCCCTGTCACAGATCATTGCGTTTATTCACAAGAATTATGAACACAAGATTACGGTTGCGGAACTGGCAGAGCAGGGATGTCTGAGTCCGAATTACGCAAGTGAATTCTTCCGAAACAACACCGGGGTGTCCATCACCGAATATTTGATGCGCGTGCGCGTGGAAAAGGCCAGAAAACTGCTGGAGGAAACAGAAAAAAACATCACGGAAATTGCCTACAGTGTGGGCATGGAGGATTCCAGCTATTTCAGCAAGATTTTCCGCAAGACCACCGGGCTTTCTCCGAGGAAGTACCGGGTTTTAAAAGAGGGATAAGTGATTTTTGTTATCTGGGTGCGGAAAAGATAAACCACGAAAGACGCGAAAAGAGCGAAAGAAAAGATAACTGCGTAAAAAATATTTGGACGGGATGAACGGGATTAACAGGATGAAATTTCAAAAGAAGACACAAATAGACGCGAATGAATATGGATTGAAGATCTATCAAGGAGTTATAATCAAAACGGTTGTTGTTCTGTGGCTGCTATGTTCCTGTATAGGAATTTCAAAGTTCGGTATCCGGTGGAATATACATAACG
>CAZGEP010000026.1:0-36717 GCA_964524955.1 uncultured Planctomycetota bacterium
ATCTTTTCTTCATTATCGACCATTGACCTCCGCTAAAGCCATCGATTATCAGCTGATTTATTGTCCACGGCCGCCGCAGGCGGAAGCATACGAAATACGAAAAACGAATTGCAGCTCACTCAAGCCACAGAGCTGATTCAAATTTGAGAAATGTACAGAAAATACACATCGTTGCGCAGCATTAAATGAACCACTGATAAGGTCCTGGAGAATAATATGGAAATGGTTGGCACCACTCTTATAATCATTCTGAAATCTCTTTTTATACACCATTACAGTCATTGGAAAGGATAGACAATGATCAAGTTTACCGTTCTCGGCATCATCCTGTTATGTATTGGTTTTCTTATCGGATTTTCTGATAAACGGTAGCAGTACACTCAAGGATGCGATCGCGTTGACGGATACCCGCAAGCGCCTGCTGGCTGTCCAACATGCATATGATCGCTTGAAGATCGCTGCCCGGGCACTGGATTCCGAACCCTGCGGGCGGGGGCTCTCGAAGATGGCAACGGATATCAAACGCGGCAAGATTATTCTCTTCGGCGGCTGCCGGCTGGACAGCTACCTGGTTGACACCTGGATCTACCACTGCAAGGAACGCGTGTGGGAACAGCGCTGGCCGGAGATCAGTCCGGCGCCGCGAGGCGGACACGTACTGGCCTGGATGCCGGAGAGCGGAAAGACAGTCCTCTTTGGCGCAACCCCATTTGATTCTCACTACAAACCACCGTATCAGACAAACAAAATTCCCCGGGATCTGTGGGTTTACGATATCCTGAAAAATACATGGAAGCGAATCAAGCAGTCCGGCAAGGTGCCGGCAAACGGTACAGGGACTGTCGGACCCGGCGATACACTTGTATACCTGCCTCGTCCGCTCAACCGTCGCGCAATACCCGGGGTTTGGGGAATGAGGGTCGACGCGGATGCACCCGATGAGGATTCCGCCAAACACGGCGTTCCGCCGGGGACCGTTACCTACATCTTTCACGGTCCTGAGCGGTTTGACAGCAAAGCCAGGATTGAACTGGAAGAAAGGTATCCGGACTGTATCTGTAATATCCGGGGGCTTGGATTTCTGCAGGGCTTTACAGTCCTTCCAGTCAACGAATCACGAGCCCGAAACCTGCTGCTGGATATCGCGCTCAAAGAGCATCTGCTGCTCATGCTGGCTGCGGGAACGCATTCCATTCGGCTCCGGCCCAACCTCAGCATCACACGCACGGATATTGCCTGTGTTCTCGAACGTCTTGAGTCTGCTTTAATTGACTTTCGCAGCAAACGACCCGGACGCTGGGAACGAATGGCCCTGGAGCAGCGAAAGACACCCGCTGGATTTATGAAACGGCTGTAGATTCAGGAAAGGTATTGTTCAAGTACCTGTTTCAGGTCCTGGGTCTTGAACGGTTTGGCAATGCTGGCGGTAAATCCGTAATCCTGTGGACTGGCCATAACCGGTTCAGAGGCATAGCCGCTGGCAACAAAGACAGGAATGTCGGAATCGGTCTTTCGGATTTCCGTGATGGTTTCCAGTCCGCCCATCCCTCCCGGTACGGTCAGATCAAGGATCACGGCTGTAAATGCCTGCTCATTTTCCCCGGCCTTGCTGAACGTTTCCAGCGCTTCCTGGCCGTTGGTCACGCAAACCGCCTCGTATCCGAGTTTTTCCAGCATGCGTGAAAGGATATCCCGCAGGAATTTCTCGTCGTCCATGATCAGAAAGCGCCCGGTCCCGACATGTTCAATGTGTTCTTGCTCAGGAGTCGCATCCTGATCTTCTGCTGATGCCGGAAGATATATCGTAAACGTACTGCCCTTTCCGGATTCAGACACAACGTCAATACCTCCGCCGTGGCGGGTCATAATGGAGTGACAGGTTGCCAGCCCCAGACCATGGCCCTTGGACTTGGTACTGAAAAAGGGGTCGAATATGTTGGCAATTACATTTTCAGGAATCCCGATTCCCTGATCCGTGAAATGCAGTGCCACGTACAGGCCGGCTGCGAGCTGCGGGTGCTCCTGGTCAGTCGCGGTGATGTTTTCAGCCTTCACATGCAGGTGGCCGCCACCGGGCATGGCCTGAACGGCATTAATAACCAGATTGTCAATGACCTGGCCAACCTGGCTGCTGTCAAAGCAGCAGCCCATAAGATTGTCGTCACTGGCAAACGCGCAGGATACATTTGAACCGCTGAGTGCAAACCGAACGGTCTTTTCCACAAACGGGAAAACACTCTGATACTCTTTGACCGGATCTCCGCCCCTGGAAAACGTTAGCAGCTGGCTGGTCAGCCCTCGTGCTCGTTCCATGACATCCAGCCCGTGTTCCAGGTGCTTGCGTGCGGCCGGCGGTATCTCGGGGGAGGCGGCCGCCAGCTCCATGTATCCGAAAATACCTCCAAGCAGGTTGTTAAAGTCATGGGCAATACCGCCGGCCAGAACGCCAAGGGCTTCAAGTTTCTGGTTTTTTCCCGCGGCTTCCAGCAGTTTCTTCCTTTCCGTGATATCCGTATGCACACCGACCAGAACCTGGATTCTGCCGGCATCATCTTTTCCGGGATAGGCACGCAGAAATATGCGGCGCAACCTTCCGTCTGCAGCCTTCATGTCAACTTCACCAGCCCAGGGTTTTCCGGACATGATGGTTTCAAAGACGTCCCTGCCTGCGGCTGGATCCGCATACACACGTTCGGGTTCTCTTCCAATGTCGCCAAAGAGTTTGTCAAAGGCTTCGTTCTGGTAAAAATGAACGCCTTCCGGAGTGGACATGCCGATGGCGTCCGTGGACTTTTCCACGGCTTCTTCAAAGAGACGTAGCTGTGTTTCCAGGCGTTTGCGCTCTGTGATATCGCAAAACTGGGCTGCTATTTTTCCGGGAGATGTCTGGTAAACGATCACGCTGAACGCGCCCTTGATATCACCTTCTTCGTATTCAATCTGCTCGGTCTCCCAGGAAATGCCTTTGGCAGCAGCGTCCCGGTATCGGTCGGGGATCTCGGTTTCAACCAGCGCGGGAAAGGCTTTCTCAATGGTCTTGCCGATAAATTGGGAATTGTCCACTCCAAGAATCTGATCAGCCGCAGGATTGGCACCGCAGAAAATCAGTTTTCTATCCGAGTCAAGTCTGTACTCATGAATTCCAAATGGAGAGGATTCGACCAGGTTTCTCAGGGATCTTTCATTCTTACGGGCTGTTTCATAATGAAGGGCATTGGTCAGAGACACTGAGATAAAACGGGACATGGCTTCGATTAACTCTGTCCGATCCTGAACCCGTTTCTTTTTCCTGAAGGCTGCACAGACAATACCAAACAAATTCTCACCGGAATAAAGGGGAAGCACGGTCAGGGACTTCATTCCCAGGCTTTTGCATTCCTCCCGGGTGCAGCGGGGATCGTTAAACACATCTTCCGAGTAAACAATCTTTCCACTCGTACACGCAGCTCCGCACAGACATTCGTACAGGGTATGCTTGGAAAACTCGCTCAGGGAAACCTGAAGATTTTGGGGTTTGTAACGGGTTAGGCGCAGGATATCCTCTTCCTTACGGAAAAAGAAGACTGCATCTGCACCAAGCGTTTCCAGCAGGCCGGTCAGAGTTTCATTTACAACCGTATCATAACTCAGCGATAAACTGATTTTTCCGATCAGCCGGTTGAGCAGAATCACGTCATCAACCTTCGGTCCGGATGCTGGCAGACCCGCGCTGTTTTTACATCCTTTTCCCATTTTTACTTCCTTGCTTGTCAGATGACAAATGTATCTTTTATTATTTTATTCAATTATAGAAAAAGGCAATGGGTGGTCAAGGTCTTTCTTTTCCGTACGCCAGAAAATCGTGTATCCTTGCTTGTCACTCCGGAGCATCGCTCATGAAGACCGCTTTTTTACCAGCGCGCTCTTCAAAGAACTGGAGATATCTTTTTAGAGGAAAGATTCCAAGCTGCTTGCGGAATTCCTCAACCCTGCTCCGGTCAATCAGCGGAAAAACGACGGGTGCACCATCGGCATTGGAACCGATCTGGGTTCCGTATTTCTGTCTATACCCCAGGAAGAGCTGAAGACGGTCGTAGAGAAGTGTGTATGGCTGTCCGTCAATGCGACCGGCATTGACATCCTTTTCAATTTCAGGAAGCGCTGCCATCATCAGGGGCAGATCCCCGCTGTGCTGAACAATCAGAAAGGCAGCATTGGATGTTTTTTTTCCGAATCGCTGACAATCAATCCATCCGATTTCTTTGACCAGTTTCTTCAGGTATTCGGTATTGTCTCTGTCTACCGTGCGCATCTGCGATGCTTTCTCACGGACGGTCCTCACCTCCTGATCCTTTTGGCGCCTCCTGGCAAGTTCCTTCTGGACAGACGCAATTCGCTCCGGCTTTAGCTCCTTCTGTTTGCCAAACACCATGGGCTTTACAATAAGGCTGTCCGGCGTCTTGTCCAGCCGGACGTAGGTGCTCTTCTTTTTGTTGAGCACAACGATCAGATTCTTTTCGCTGTATGTAAAAACCACGGGTACATATTGCGTACCCAGCCTCACGTAACACCCGTTTTTTCGGACAATCAGAGGCAGAAAAGAATGTCTGCTGCTGGAGTACATGATCAGACGATCGTTTTCAATCAGCATCCGGATACCGGGCTCGGTATTCTTCCTGCCTGTCGAATCAGCTGTCACAAGCTCCCAGGCTCCGAGAAACTCATCCATACGCAGGATATTACCGTTTTCTTTTGCTGTTGGATTTTCGGCATAACCTGCATTCATACCTGCAAGAAACAGCACAGCCAGCATAAGCATCTTAAGATAATCCATTTATGCCACTCCCGAAAATATTTTTATCTGACAGTCATTTCTCTAAAGCTCTCCCGGATTGATGCCGATACTTCCTTTAGAAACACATTACGGGAAAGCGAGGTGAGTGGAAATGACGGTCAAATGCTGCGTATGCGACAAAGAAAGAATAAACGGCGTCTGGTTCGAATCCTCTCACAGGAATACACTTGAGAAGGTTTCTCATACCTACTGCCCGGTCTGTTTTGCTGAGGCAATGGCTGTAATCAAACGCGACACCGAAAACCAGCGCCAGCTGGCTTCTGCCTGAGTCTTAGGAATAACTTCCAAGCTCTTTAGCCAGTTCCACAATTCCCCTGAAGTCTTCCAGGCAGACAGCTGACGGAACCGAGTGATCGGAGGAAAAGATATATCCACCTCCCTGTTTGACCTCGGGTATCACCCTGCTCATCTCCGCTTTAATCTCATCCGGTTTATCCCACAGAACCGCGTTAATACCACCGTGAAGAACAATGTCTTTTCCGAATTTTTTCTTCAGTTCCAACGGATCCATGCCGGCCTTGACTTCCAGGGGATTGAGCGCGTCCATGCCGATTTCCACCAGCTCCGGAACAAAGGGATTGATATCCCCGCAGGAGTGCAAGTGGGCGTACACGCCTTTCTCATGAGCCCAGTCCACGGCCCGTTTGTGATAGGGCTTGAGCAGCTCGCGGTACATGTCCAGAGAAAAGAACTGATTTTGTTTGTACCCCATGTCATCCGGCCACATCACGGAATCGAATTCAAATCCTTCCTCCCAGACCATGTCCAAAAGCACCAGATTTGTTTCAAGAATATGAGAGAACATGTCGGTTATCCATTCCGGATTCTCTAACAGTGCCATCAATACCCGTTCGGTTCCAACCATCCAGGAGTGCGTCACGTCAAACCCGAACCATAGTCCGGCTTTAATCCAGTAGCCGCTGTCTCTCCAGGTCTTGTAATTGGCCTTCAAGTGGTCCCAGTTGATCCGGTCCCGGTCCGAAGTAATACGCTTTTTAGCCTCCGCCCACTTGTCCGGATCGGTCATGGTAAAGTCCATGAATTCCGGAGTGGATGCCGCGTGTTTCCAGTTCTTCAGAGTCGCCCCCCAACTGGTGGTGTGAATTTTATATTCATCGGTCTCTTCGATCACCTTGACCGGATAACGGGGTGAATTATCCACGCCGATTCCAACCACATGATCAATATCAAAGTAGTCGACAAAAGACATGTCTTCAGGCATTCCCTCTTTTCGCCACCGTTCAACGGTCGCGCCCCAGGGGCTGTCGATAATGGGAATCCGGTCTGCTTCCCTGTGTTCGAACATTCGTTTAAAGCGTTCGTGTGATGTCATCGTTGCTGTCATGTCACAAGACTCCTGATAAAATGGGTTTTCGGAAACCGCCTGATTATACCAAGACGGTCCCGCGTGAAAATAAAAAACCAAAAAAACGCCGGATCACTTGCCCACAACAAATATGTACTGGCTGAGCAGTTCCAGATACGCGGTCTTCTGATTGACCAGCTGAATCCGACTGTTTTCCACATCGTTCTGACTCCGGATATACTCCAGGATGTCAATTTCCCCGTTATCCCAGCGGTCTTTGTAGAGTTCCATCTGACGTTCGCCCAGCTTGACCCGCTGTTCCTGAAGGCGCACCAGCCGTGCCGCCTCTTTGAGCTTACGGCTCAGGTCGCGAATCTGTCGGGTTTTTGCCTGCTCCTCCATAAAGAGATCCCTGCGGGACAGACGAAGACTGTTCTGTGCTCTTCGTGCCGACGCCCGTTCGGTTCGAGATCCGATCTCCCAGGACAGGCTGATGCCAGCCTTGTGTTCGGGCTCGTTCTGAAAACTCAGCCCGTCCGTGATATCTCTGCCGGACTGAACATAGATCGATGTCCGGGGAAGGATTCTGGAGCGGCTGACCTTAAGATCCTTTTCCAGTTTTTTAAGTCCGAGTTTGACGTTCAGGATATCTTCGTGGTGGTTCAGGCAATAGTCGACATCCGATTC
This sequence comes from uncultured Planctomycetota bacterium, assembly GCA_964524955.1. Classification (GTDB taxonomy): domain Bacteria; phylum Planctomycetota; class CAZGEP01; order CAZGEP01; family CAZGEP01; genus CAZGEP01. Next base: position 6,828 of record CAZGEP010000026.1, read on the forward strand.
CGGATTCAATTTCTGCTCTTCATACTCAAAGGTCGGTTCAATGGTCAGCGGTACAGTCACATCCATACCGATCAGTTCCTTAAGACTGTCCAGGGATGAGTCAATCACCCGTTCTGCCCGGAGTATGGCGGCCTCGTTTTGAGGGATTTCAAGCTTTGCCGTGGCAATATCCAGCGGATTCTGGCGTTCCTGTGCATGTTCCAGATTTTTCTTTGCCCGGGTAAGCTTCATTTCCTGAATCTTGAGGGTAAGCATGTTTCGAATAATGCTGTAATAACTCCCGGTAATCCGGTAGGCCAGCTCCCGTTTGTACCGCCGGATGTTGTTTCGGCTGATCACTTCATCAATCAGGCTCTTGTCCACCTGAAGCCTGGACGCAAGAATGGATCCTCCGCCCAGAAGCAGCTTGGATATGCGCACAGAGAAACTGCCGCTCTCTTCATCGCTCAGATAACTGCTGCTCAGTGTTGAACTGACCGTGACACCGCCGGTAATTTCCCTGGACAGCTTGATGCTGGCAGAGTTATTGTCCTTCTCATAATCCCGGTCTGCGGATGCGCTCAGGTCAAACGCAAACTTTCCCTTCTGAATAATGGTATTCAGCTTCTGGTTATCCAGATTAATCTTGAGTTTCTGAAGTCGGGGTGAGTATTTCATGGCATAGTCGATGCACTTCTTGAGCGTAAATTTTTCTGCGCACACCGGGTCTGCGACCAGAAGCAGGAGAAGAAATATAACAGGAATTTTATTCATAACGCAGTGCCTCCACAGGATGTTTGGACGCGGCCTGGATCGCCGGAAAAAGCCCGAAGACCAGCCCCGTGACCGTGGATGCGGTAACGGCCAGACAGCCCATGAGCGGACTGATGACAATGGGCAGATCCAGTGCCGTACAGGTAACCGCCACGACAAAGAGAGCCAGAATGATTCCGGCAAAACCGCCGGTGATGGAGATCAGAACCGATTCGGAGAGAAACTGATATTTGATATCCTTGCGGGTGGCCCCCACAGCACGCCGAATTCCGATTTCCCGGGTCCGCTCGGTCACGGATGCCAGCATGATGTTCATGATACCAATACCGCCTACAATCAGGGCAATGGAGGAGATGCAGATGGTCAGGATATCCAGAAGTCTGCGGGCCTGCTGTTTCTGCTTGAGCAGATCCAGCGGAATGACCAGGTCAAAGTCCTTCTGATTGTTATGTGCCATGGAAATCAATCTGCGGATGGAGGTACCGGCTTCATACAGCCGGTCTTCGGTATCAAGCTGCACCAGAACTTCATCAAGCTGGCTTCGCATCTCCAACTGCTTGGTCCGGTTGATCAGTGTGGCAAGCGGAATAATAACATTGTAATTGGAATCCCGCGCTCCGGTGGCTTCGAGACCTTTCAGGTCGATCTGCTTGTTGGCCAGTACGCCGACAACACGGTACGGGGTGCCGCCCAGCTGAAGGATACGCCCAAGTGCTTCGTCTCCTCCCATGGGCTTGGCTACAGCACTTCCGAGTACAGCCACCCGGGCACATCGTTTCTCATCGCCAGCATCAATAAAGCGACCGTGTTCAACGCTCAGGTTGTTGACGGTCAGGTATTCTCCGCTGACACCGATAATCCGGATGGACGGCAGTTCGTATTCGGATGCCGCATTCATCTTGATTTCACGCACACCCGCGATGCGCTTGACTCCGTCGATGTTTTCCCGGATAAGGTCCATGCCCTTCTCCGAAAGTCCCATGGAACCCTTGATCCGAAGATTGGCCAGTTTTTCCCCTTCGAGCCGCTGATCGCGGATTCGAATCAGGTTGGCGCCCAGGGCCCGGATCTGGTTGGCCTGCTTTTTCTTGCTGCCCAGCGAAAAGGAGGACATGGCAATGACTCCGGCCACGCCGATGATAATACCGAGCATGGTCAGCGCGGTCCGCATTTTGTGCGCCAGCAGTCCTTCCCGGTAACCAATGCGCAACAGATCCGAGAACGAAATTCCTGAACGGTCTCCGCGCTTCTCGGATACGGGTTTTGGGCTCCCGACCCTGGATTTCTTTCCCGGTTCATCGCTGAGGATTTTTCCGTCACGGATAGTGATTTTGCGCGTTCCAATTTCCGCCAGCTCTGGATCATGGGTAACCATGATTATGGTATACCCCTGATCATTGAGTTCGTGAAGGATTTTCATAATCTCTCTGCCGGTCACCGAGTCCAGATTTCCAGTGGGTTCGTCAGCGAGGATCAGGTTGGGTTCATTGACCAGGGCCCGTGCAATGGCCACACGCTGGGACTGGCCACCGGAAAGTTCAGTGGGTTTGTGGTACCGCCGGTCCTCCAGCCCCATTTTAGCTGCGTATTTTTCCGCGGCCTGAATGCGCTCCTGCCGACTCAAGCCGCTGTAGACCAGCGGAAGGGCAATATTCTCCACTACGGTCAGATCGCTGAGCAGATTGAAACTCTGAAAAATAAACCCGATGTGCTTGTTTCGCAGAATGGACAAAGGCTTGTCCGCGAGACTGGATGCGTTGAGGCCTTCGATGGTAAAGGTTCCGCCCGACGGAGCGTCAATGCATCCGATCAGATTCATGAGCGTGGACTTGCCCGAACCGGAACTGCCTACAATGGTAACAAATTCCCCCTTCTCAATGGACAGATCCACACGGTCCAGAGCGCGGACAATATTGTCGCCCATGCGGTAGATGCGTTCGATTCCCTCCATTCGGATCAGATTTGTCTCCACTATGATGATTCCTTTCCGGAGCAGATCACATCGCCTTCCTCCAATCCGCTGGTTACTTCAAAATAGAGCGTACCTGCCGGTCTTCCCGAAATAACCGTCTCCATAAACCCGCTGCGGGTTTGCTTGCGGACAACGATGTTTCCATTTTTAAATTGTACTGCGCTTCTGGGGACCACCAGCCTTCTGCGCTGTTCTTCCAGAATCACCTCCACCATGGCAGACATGCCGGGATGCAGCTGTTTTTCTCCCTCCAGCATGACAGATACCTTGAACATGGTCACCCCGGTCTCTTCATTGTCGTATCCCCTTGGCGCCACTTCAAAACGATCCCTGCCCACACCGTCTACAGAAATAACATTGCCGGTAAAGGTCTGTCCGGGCAGGGCAGGCAATTTGATCAACGCCTTCTGTCCCTTGCGGATCCGGTTGATGTCGGATTCGTGCACCATAAAATCAATGCGCATCTTTCCGGGATTGACAATATCAGCAATTCGGTCATATTTCCATTTTCGAACCCCGGGTTTATATTCTATCCATTGACCGCCGGAGCGCCAGTCCCGGTGCAGCCGGATAGACATGATACCGTCCATGGGCGCGCGGATGGTGCAGTCCTTGATTTCCATTTTCAGAAACGTAATCCGGTATTCGTTCTGCGCCTTGTTGGCATTGGCAATGTCAATATCCTTGCGAACCTGTTCGAGTCGGCGCTCCATGGCTTTCTTTCTTCGATTGATCAGGGTTTCATACTGTTCGATTTCCTTATCCAGTTCAACGATCTCTTCGGGCCGCACGTTCTTTTTTTTCAGCCGGATGGTAATTTTCAGTTCGTTGAGATAAGCGTGAGCCGTCTCAACCCTGCGCTCATAGGGTTCCAGGGCCGTGGCGGAGATAAAGCCCTTGTCAAAGAGGCGCTGATTTCGCTCAAGGCTTTCCCGAGCCTTTTCCAAATTCAGCTCTGCGAGCTGATAGGTGATTTCCAGTTGTCGGAGTTCCCGTTCGGTCAGACCGTTGACGATTTTCTCTTTGCGTATTCTCGCGTAGGCAAGCTGTTCCCGGATCAGTTTGATCCGGTTTTCTTCCCGGCTTTTGACGAGTTCATAGCGTTTTTCCGCTACCTCCATGTCGATCAGGTTGGATTCAATGTTCAGCTGTTTATCCTTGAGTGTATCCTCGGTGGGACGAGAGTCGATTCGCGCGACCACGTCGCCTTTTTTAACAGGGGTTCCGCTTGGGACGATTTCAAGAATATCCCCGTTACTTCGCATTTCCACGGGCAGGGTCTCCATGCTGACCAGAGTACCGCGTTCAAAGAGACGGTCGCCGGTCTTTGTGTATTTAACACGGTGCAGAGAGAGGGGTATTGTCTCCCGCGGAGATCGCGCGCAATACCAGACAGAGAGGGTTGCGCAAACCGCAATGACTCCGATCAGAATACGCGTTGTTTTCAGACTGGCGTTCATAATTCCTGTATCACCTTCCAAAAGGAAATATTATCTGCGCCACCACACCCGGCTTCAGGGAAACACCCTTCTGTTCAGCGAGATTGATGCGCACGAAAAAGACAGTCTCTCCCAGGGCTTCATACGACGAATACAGTCCGGCCTTGGTATCTTTCTTGCGCTTGCTCTGAAAAAGAAATTCAATATCCGTCACCTTTCCGGCCAGAATCTGATCCGTGATAGACGGAATCTTGACCTGGACGTCCAGGCCTTTTCGGATATGGGGATAGTACTGTTCCGGAACTTCCACCCGAACATACATTCGCGATGTATCTGCGATCTTCATTAATACAAACCGGTACCCGACCGGGGTGCCCACGCTGATCTTGGCAAGCGATCCGCTGCTCCAGACCTTGCGGTACTGAACAATACCGGCCCTGGGCGCCTTGAGCACAAGACGCTCCCGCTGTTTTTTTCGGCGCTCCAGCCGCTTGCGACGATATCGTTCATGGCGTTTCTTGTTTTCCAGAGTGCGGTTGTCACGAAAGGTGTCAAAGGCAATCTGCCTGCGAAGCGTTTCCACCTTGAGTTTCTGATCCAGATAGGCCAGTTCTTTCTGCTTGACAGCCACACGGTCCGGTCCTTCGGTCAAGCCCTTCAGGCGCAGCTGCGCGGTTTCAAGCCTGAGCGCCGCTTCTTTTTTACTCCGCTTGAGCTGATTGAGTTCAACCGGCGATACAAATTCCTTCCTGCGTCCCTTCATGGTGTTCAAGCGTTTGCCCGTATATTCCAGATGGATGCGAGCCATGCGCACGCTGAGTTGAGCGTCATAGATCGCGGACCAGTTTCTGTCTTTTTTTATTTTTTCCAGTTCCAGCTCGCTGAGTTCCAGCAGATTCAGATTCCGTTTCAACTGGTAGGCATTCTCCCGCCGGTTGAGTTCAATCTGTTCCTCAAATGTCTCCCGCTGGCCAACAGCTTCCTGTACCAGGGTCTCCCACTTTTCGATCTCATCATCCACCTCCTTGGTCTCCAGCTTGGCCACAACCTCATCAGGTTCAACATGCGCGTCTTCATCAATCAGCCAGGCAACTTTCTGCCATCCGTAAATCCGGTCGACCCGAACATCCTGGGTGTCAATGGGCACCAGTTCTCCGTACGCACGGAAATTATGGATAGTGTCTTCTGAATCGTCCTTCGTATCTTTTTCAAATTCACCGTACAGATGCACGTCTGTACCTGTCCACGTTGTTTCATTGAGCAGGAAAAACCCGTTGATGAACGCCCCGGTAACCAGCTGAAACACATGATCTACAGAAATGTAAAACCGACCGCCCTCCTCCCGAACAAACCGGGCCGGAACCGAAGGGCCGCGGAGTTTCTTTCCGGATATGAGTTCACAGGAGGCATGCATGCCGATCTTGAGCCACTCCGGCTGGTTGTCAAGTTCCACCGTGATGTCAAATACCTTGATCCCGGATTCGGTCTTGTCCCGTGAATACCCCTTGTCTTTTTCGCCCCGGTCATGCGGTATCTTTCCGATACTGGTAATTTTTCCTTTAAGCGGAGCATCGTCGCGGCCAATAATACGAATTAATGCCATGTCGTTTTCCTGAAAATACTGACGGCAGGATTCCAGAATCACACCTTTGAAGGCGAGGGACTTCTGGTCCGGAATTTTCATGTACACAAACTTCTTCCACATCTTGCTGCCCGAACGCAGAACGCGTTCCTTGAACCGCCGTTCGTACATGACATACCCGGAAATCGGTGCCCTGATCCGGCTCTGCTTTATCTCATCCTTGCATTCTTTGATCCGTTTTTCTATCAGCTTGGTACTGGAGCGTGCTCCTTTTTTTTCGATTTCGGATATCTGCCGGTTTTCACTGATTTCATGTGTAAGTTTTTTGACTTCCATTTGTGTGTTTTCGATCTGAATCTCCACCCTCCGGACATCCCATTTCTTTGCCGGCTGATTCGCGTATTCATAGTGTTTCTGTGCTTTTTCGGCTGCGGCTTCTTTTTCCCGGAATCGACGTCTGGCTTTGTCCAGCTCGGTCTCGGATATCATCTTACGGCCGTAGCGGTCTTCGGCACGTTCCAGGTCCTTGGCCGCGGCTGCCAACTCCAGCCGGGCTACCTTGAGTCGGCCCAGGTGGATAGCGACTTCATCGTTGTCCGGAAGTGTTTTCAGCCGGTTGAGTTGAGCCTGGAGTACTGCGAGCCGGTCTTTGCGTGCTTCCAGCTGGTCCTTCAGATCCATGTTTTTATTTCGGATGCCGGTCAGACGTTTCTCCAGCCGGGCCTGAACCAGATTTTCTCTGAGTTCAAGATTGTGAAGTTTTTCGTGAAGTCCTTCCAGCTCAAACCGCGTAATCACATCCCCTTTGTTGACAAAAGAACCGTCCGAAGCAATGTCCGTGATCTGGGGATAGCGCAGCGGGTTGGTGATTTTTTCCGCTTCCTGCGCAAAAGCAGTCACTCGGACCTGCGTTTTATACGTAAAATCCCTGACCTTAACGGACTCTTCAGAATACAGCGCAGTACCGGAAGAAAGCAAAAATAACACAAGAAGAAATCGCATTATAAGATCGGACATAATTTTTCGCCAGACTCCAGCAGAACATACGTGTAACACACTACGTTATATAGTCCCGTAACTGATTGATGTTGAAAGTATTTGCGTAAATTCAGCCTAAACATAGTACTCATGGAAACAACTTATTTCTCAAAGATGTTCAACACCGCCCCTGCCAGGCAGTACACGAGCATCTGGACAAAGAAGAGAAGGCCGATAATCACCCCCGTTTCTTCAGGGCGTCCATAGAAACTCAGCAGAAAGGCAAACGCACCCTCCCGAACCCCCAGCCCTGCGAAGGATACCGGCAGCACCTGAATCAGAAGCACCAGTGACGACATCCACACCACATCAATCATCGCAAGATCAAGCCCCGTGGCCTGGTAGAGCAGGGCGATCCGGGCGACATAGACACCTTGCCACAGGAGCCGGATCAGGATAAGCGCAAGCAAAATGCGGGGCGCAGTATTTTTAAGGTTAAAGTTCTGCAGAAAAACATCCACGCGTCCATTCGATTGCGTCCGCAGAATCCGTTTTATTGCACGGTGAGTCCACTCATGAACCGATGGGACAAAAAAGTAAATCATTCCCGTGAGAATGGCGCCGTAACAGATAAGAATCAATGGCAGTATCTGCTCGCGCAGACGGACGATTTCAGGAATGTCCGTTATCATAAAAAGCGGAATGGTACCGAAAAACATAAGCATGGCGCCGAATATCATGCGTTCCAGGGCAATGGATGCAAGAAAGAAACTCCGGCCCTTTCGGTTTTCCGTGATTTTGTACCACCGCACCGCCTCCTTGCCCAGTCCCGAAGGAATAAACAGGGCGTAAAACCGGCTGATAAAGCTGATGGCGGTCACCCTCAGATAACCGGTCTGCAGGTCGGTTCCCTGCAAAAGGCAGTAATATTTCCAGGAAACCAGGAAAATTCCGATTGCTCCGATAACGGTTGAAACAAAGACCGATATCAGTGAGATGCGCCCGGAAATCTCAACCAGCCTTGTCCACTCCAGATTGAAATAGAGATAGAGAATCGCGGCCAGGAATACCGCAGCCTTAATCAGGAATTTTTTCCATGACTTACCAGGGGACGGATTTTTCATAACCGAGTTCACCAAGAAGCGGAGAGAGAATCGACCGGATCGCAGATATCTCTTCCGGGGAAAACCCCTCTCTCCACTTGTTTGTATTGTTTTGCCGTATGGCCGGCATATTGCTGTAAAAATCGCTGTCTGCCGCATCCACGTTCAAAAATTCCAGCACACGCCGGAGTGTAGCGCGGGGATTCGCCAGCAGATGCTCATAGGTAATCTCAATCCGGTTGGACTTCGGAATTTCTTCCCAGTGCTTTCGGACAGCCTGAACCGATGCAACCCACTGCATGGCATTGAACTCCAGAGGGGTGTGTTTTTCCAGATAATCCCGCCATCCCTCAAAGCGGGGTCCCCATCCTTCCTTACCCTGCCACCGGGATTTGTTCAGATACTTACGCGGAGATAAACTGAAATTGCTGCGAAGCTCATGGGAAAGCGCCATAAACCGGAAGGACCACAACGGCTGCCTGCGCAGCATATCGTATGCCCTGGCCAGCAATTGCCCGTAGTTCTTCTCACGGACCATGCGGTTACGCTTTTCCCATTCCCTGCGAATGGAGAGCGTCACGTCCCGGCCGTCCCGAAGAATGTGTATCCACCGGGAATCCGGAAAGACATTTAAAATCAACGGAATGTTAAAGCTGTGCGTCGGGGTCTTGTCCAGGACCACAGCCTTATTTGATTTTTCTCTGAACGTCAGGTAATCTTTCTGAATACGACGCCTCACATCCTCGGTCAGTTCGTTGATATCCCAGAGATCGCTTTGTGTAACACTGAAAAAGCGTTCCCATATATAGTAGGGCTCGTAGAGTTCAGCAATCTGCGGATGGACATTGAGAATATTTTCCAGAAGCGTTGTCCCGGATCGCGGAGAACCCATCACAAAAGCAGTACAATTTTTCTCTTGCGATTCAGGCATCGTTTTTGTCTTTCGGGGAATCGGCTTTACTGAAAACCGTTTCTTCAAGACGGTAGTTTAGAATGGCAATCTCCTGCACCAGAACGGAGATCTTGTGATTGAGACGGGAAATATGCGAGGAGAGATAGAAGACAATCACAAAGAGAATCAGGATGGCTCCAGTACTCAAAAAGAATGTCCGGTTTCCCATATTCACCATCTGCATCGCCCTGTCCAGAAGGCCTGGAAAGACAGCGAAAAAGGAAATGCCTGTCCAGATCGTGATCCACATCACCAACAGCCGTGTGGACAGCTTATCCTGGCGGAACGTTCGGATCGCCTTGAGGATGGCGAATAAGGCGAAGGCAACAATGAGTAAGGCAGCGGCTTTGGTGTTGATGTCCATAACAATGTCCTATTGATATTTAAAGGTGTCCAGTTTGGAACGGATGATCGTGGAGCATACGCCCCAACCGTAGCGAAGCATACCCTTGTAGGAGAATCCGTGTTTTCGGCCAGCCAGGTGGATAGGCGCGTCCGTAGCAGTCAGACCGGCCTTGGCAAACTTGATCCACATCTCGGACGCAATGTATTCCGGCTCCACCATCTTGACCAGGATGGCCGTGATTTTCTTCACAGATGTTCCCTTGAAGGCACGAAACCCGCACATGGAGTCGCTGACCGAATACCCGGTCAGGCGGTTGATTACCCGGGTCAGCGGTGACAGAAAGACCTTGCGCGCCAGGGGCGCCCCTTTGTAATTTTGCCCAAGAATCCGGGAGCCTGCCACAATGTCGCACCCGCTCTCCTGCATCTTCTTTACCAGCACCGGAATCTCCTTTGGGTCATGCTGCCCGTCGCCATCCATTTCAACCACAATGTCGTAATCCATGGTTGCGAGCAGTTTGAATCCCGTAATCAAGGCCACACCCTGGCCCAGGTTGACCGGGTGCTTGATTACATGCGCATTCTGGTTGCGCGCGATTTCAGCGGTCTTGTCCGTGGAACCGTCATCTACCAGATACACATCATAGGCCGGATCCATTTGAGAAAGGAACTCGTCCAGATCCCGGCCTTCGTTGTACGCAGTAATCAATACAGCAATTCGTAACGCATCGCTCATCATTTATCACTCTTTTACAATTTCCTTCGCCGGGTTTCCAACCACGGTTGCGTTCTCCGGCACATCGCGTACGACCACAGCCCCGGCTCCGACCACGGCATTCTCGCCAATGGAAATCCCCGGAATCACAGAGGCATGGGTATAAATACGTACTCCCCTGCCTACAGTTACCCATCCGGCAAGCGCAGCACCGGGTGCAATGTTAGCAAAATCTTCAATCACACAATTATGCTCAATCACGACATTAGCGTGAATCATCACTCCTCTGCCAATCCGGGCAAAGGGCTGGATGACTGCACCGGCGTTGATCAGCACATTTCCGCTCACAGCAGCGGTCTCCGACAGACATGCTGCCGGATGAACTACAGTCGAGAGCGGGATCCCTTTTTCCTCAAAGAGTGTTGCCAGCTGCTCCTTGCGGTGCGAATCCGAAACCGCTGCAATCGCTTCTGTGCAGGCCTCCGGCTCCAGCCGGTCAAGCTCATCCGTGCTGCAAAGAAGGTTGCGGGACACAAGATATCTTCTGAAATCATCGTCCAGCCGGTCATCGAGCTGGATCACCCGGACAACATCGGCGCGCTCTGTTTGATCCACAGCATCCAGGATATATTTGGCCTGGGCTCCGGTTCCGGCAATGCAGATCTTTCGGGTAGGGTTTTTCGCCATGTCCGTTGAGCCTTATCGAATACACGTAAATACGTTCTGCATATCTTCAAGCACACGATCGATATTCCATTCAAACTTGAATCCGACTTTCTGTATCTTGTCACTGGACAGGTGATAACTGCTGAAGGGTACCTCTTTGGCAATATGCTCTACCTTGACCGACGGATTGATGGTGCACGCCTTTTGCGCCAGCTCTTTGATCTTGAAGTTTCCGGAAACCACGTGGAAAATTTCGCCTTTTGCCTTTTCGCATTCAGCCAGAAAGAGCAGGGCTCGGGCCGAATCCTTGACACAGAGCGTGGGACGGTAGTTTTCGCCGCTTCCGTGTACCACAATGGTTTCGCCGGTCAAGGCCTTTTTGATAAAATTATTGGTCACCAGGTTGAGCCGGATGCCGGGAGAAAATCCATAATTGGTGCCGAACCGGCAGACCGTGTAGTTCTTGCCGCTGGAGCGCAGATATTTTTCTACCGCATGCTTGCTCTCTGCGTACGGATATTTAGGCTTGGGTGCATCCTCTTCGGTCAGATTCATGTATTTCTCATCCTCGTTGACTCCGCCAAAGACATTCCCGGTGGACGGAAAGACAATCCGCGCTTGTTCCGGGCACTTCTCAATCACACGTACAATAGCCACAAAGTTGTTTTCCCATATCGTCTGTTCCCGGTGAACACTGGACTCAGCCTGAACCTCAGCCGCGAGCATAAAGACCACGTCCGGTTTCTTCTCCAGGACAGGGGCCATGGCGTCACTGTCCTTCATGTCCACATTGTAGAAGGTAAAGCGTTCATCCAGGCCAGCCAGGATATGCGGAACAAAGTTCTTATCCACAATATCCACCTTCAGACCCTTTTCATCCGATTTCTTGTAATTCTCAATCAGTTCCGATCCAATGTAACCCAGTCCACCAACAATCAATACTCTCATAATCATTCCTTTACAAACGGTTCAGGATTTCAGCTATCTGTTCAATGTCGCTTCGGGTCAGGCCGGGATGGTTGGGCAGCCCAACCACCTTTCCCGCGATTTTTTCTACGTTTTCCAGACGCATGGACTGGTAATCCGGCCAGTTTTTGTCTTTGACAAAGGAAAGTCCGGGATGGTCTTCGTTGAGTATTTTCTGGTAATAGAGCGGCTCCCGGTAGCGATTGCGGGTTTCCACCCCCTTTTCCCGCAGCGCATTGATCAGAACGGGTACACTCCGTCCCAACCGCTCCTCATCAATGAGAATGGGAAACCAGAAAAAGGTGTGATGGATATTCCGGTTGAGTACCGGCAGTTTGAGCCAGGGAATCGTTGCCTTTTCCAGCAGTTCGCGCAGATACAGGGAGTTGACAATGCGTTTGTTGTTCAGGTCATCCAGTTTCTGGAGCTGCACCCGTCCAATGGCGGCTGCGATTTCATTCATCCGGTAATTGTGACCGAGCATTTGATGGGTGTCCCGGTCCGTCATGCCGTGACTTCTGATCTTCCGGGCCAGGTCCGCCGTTTCAGGATCATCGGTCAGGATAATGCCGCCTTCGCCTGTGGTCATGTGCTTGGTCGCGAAAAAGGAAAACGCACCCATATCTCCGATCGATCCCACCTTGCGTCCCTTGTGTTCGGTACCGTGCGCCTGGGCTGCGTCTTCAATCACAATCAAATTGTGCTCCCGACTGATTTCCAGTATGGAATCCATATCCGCAGAATTTCCAAACAGGTGAACCGGGATCACGGCTCGGGTTCGTGAAGTGATGCGTTTGCGCACATCCGCCGGATCCAGGCAATAGGAGTCCGGGTCAATGTCTGCAAAGACCGGAGTGGCGTTTTGCATGAGCACAGCACTGACCGTGGAAAAAAACGTAAGCGGTGGCACAATCACCTCATCACCGGGACCGATACCGGCAACGGCCAGTGCGATGTGAAGCGCGGCTGTACCGCTGTTAACCGCCACCCCGAAACCGGCCCCGCAGTAATCGGCAAATGCCTGTTCAAACGCTGCCACCTGCGGACCGGACACATACCTTCCGGAAACGAGAACCTCTCTGACCGCCGCAGCTTCCTCTTCTCCGACAAACGGCTGTGCAACCTTGATCATGGAATCACTCACTGAAATCCTCTCTTTGATCATACGAACGTTTCAAAAACAAACGGGAATCCATTCCCGTAAACAACAATTCTTTCACACCATACATATTTCTACTATCTTACCTCTTTTCTCTTAAAAATCAACTCGCGTTTTTGGGAAATCTTGTACGCCCGGATGCAAAAATAAAAAAGCAAAACAAATCCCCGCTCTTGACAGACCACGTTTGTCGTTTATAATATCCGGCAATCAATCATACGGAACGATTCCGTATCCCACCTTTTTTTGAGGAAAATAAAAATGCGTAACGTCTTCCTGTTTGTTCTGGCAATCCTCGTTTCCTCCCTTCAGATAATCGTCGCTGCAGACTGGCCCGAATTCCTCGGCCCGGACGGATGCCGCATTTCCCAGGAGAAAGACTGGTCCCCGGATGCCCTGAAAAAGCCAAAGATCGCATGGAAAAAGAATGTCGGGCACGGGTATTCCGCTGTATCCATAAAAGACGGTCTGCTCTATACCATGGGATTCAAAGGCGGCAAGGATATTGTGACCTGTCTGAAAGCAGATACTGGAGAAAAGGTTTGGGAACAGAGCTATTCCTGCGGCAAAGGCAAACGCTACCCCGGGCCCCGATGTACTCCGACTGTTGCTGACGGTGCGGTCTACACCCTGAGCCGGGAAGGCCACCTGCTCTGCATGGATGCCAAAAACGGTGCCGAGAAATGGAAGAAAAATATTGTCAAGGAACTCAAAGCAGGAATTCCGCACTGGGGACTGGCATCATCGGTACGCATTGTCGGCAATCTGGCGGTTGTCAATGCCGGTGCCTGCGGAATGGCTTTTAATAAAAAAACCGGCAAAAAAATCTGGTCCAATGGCGGCGGCAAATCGTCCTATTCCACTCCTGTAATCGTCAAAAAAGGGGCGACCGTTTACGCCATTCTCTTTCCGGTCAGCGGCCCGGCAATAGTCCGCCTCAACGACGGCAAGAAACTGTGGTCCTATCCGTGGAAAACCAAATACGACGTCAATGCAGCAGATCCGCTGCTTATCGGAAAAAATGTTTTTGTCTCCTCCGGGTATAATACCGGCTGCGTGATGCTGAACATCTCCACAGGCAAACCCAAAAAGCTCTGGCAGAACCGGAACATGAGCGCACACTTTACCAGCCCGGTGGAAATCAACGGTTACATTTACGGCATAAGCGGTAACACCAGTGGCGGAAAACTGACCTGCATTGAAGCCAAAACCGGTAAAGTCAGATGGAGCGAACACCGCGGCGCGGAAAGCTTTGTGGTTGCAGACGGAAAGCTCATTGTCATTGACAAGAACGGCACCCTTCTTGTTGTTAAAGCAGATCCATCCAAGTATACGGTTCTTTCCAGCACCAGCGTAATCAAGGAAGGCGCCAAATACTGGACCATGCCGGTACTTTCTAACGGCAAGGTCTTTTGCCGGAACAGCAATGGAACACTGGTCTGCGTTGACCTGAGTAAGTAAACAGCCATGAAACTTCTCATATGTGAGTGTGCCCGGTATCAGCTTCTGCCTGAAGAGCACCTGAAAAACCTCTTCACCGCTTTGGAGAAAGAACGGATTCCGTTTACCCGCGTGCCGGATCTTTGCAATCTCTGCGCCCGGAAGAATCCTGCACTCGCACAATTCACTACTGACACCATCATCATCGCCTGCCACAGCCGTGCAATTCAATGGCTCTTTCATCAATCCGGCTTTCCGCTCACCAGCAGCGCACTTTGTAAGAACCTCCGTACCGGTAATCCGAGCAGCATACAGGATGAAGTCAAACAGCATGCCGTTGACCCGGCGCCTGTCATACCGGACACATCTGAAACACCCCCTGCTGAAGACTGGGTTCCCTGGTTTCCTGTCATTGACTATGACCGATGCATCAACTGCGGCCAGTGTCAGGATTTCTGCATGTTCGGCACCTACAGCCGCTCATCTGAAAACAAAGTCATTGTGGAAAACCCATGGAACTGCAAGACCAACTGTCCGGCCTGCGCACGCGTCTGCCCGCAAACCGCGATCATCTTTGCCAAGTACGACAAAGAACCCATCAACGGAGCCGACGTTACTGATGACAGCAAAGAGAAAGGCAGCGCAGAAGGTCCCCTGGACCAGAGCCTTGCCGGCGACATCTACGAAAAACTCCGCACCCGAAGAACGTCCGGGAAGAAACTACTCAAAGACAAAGCGGATGATAAATCATAACAGGTGAGCAAATACAAAAAGAAAGAACATTTATGGTCCACGGAAAACACGGAAAGCACGGAAAAAATAAACTTCTGTTTGAGGACGAGTCTTACGTCATACGAGGAGCGGTTTTTGAAGTTTATCGCCACTTGGGATCTGGATTCTTAGAAGCAGTCTATCAGGAGTGCCTCGAAAAGGAATTGACTGAACGTAACATTCCTTTTGTATCTCAGAAGGAATTGACTGTCTACTATAAAGGACAACCGCTTCAGCAAACCTATAAACCCGACTTAATCTGTTATGACTGTATCATAGTTGAAATCAAAGCCCTGACCGCAACCTCAGGAGAACACATTGCACAAGTGTTGAATTATTTAAAAGCTACTGAACTGCAGCTCGGACTTCTGGTAAACTTTGGATGTCAGCCAAAGGCAACCATAGAGAGAGTTTTGTTCTAATTTTTTTTCCGTGATTTCCGTGTTTTCCGTGGACAGATGTCTTTTCTTTTTCTTGTTCCAGTTACATTATTCATTTGCTTGTAAGAAATAATTATCGAAATGAAGATCATCCATATCATACCCGGTTCCGGCGGCACCTTTTACTGCCAGAACTGTCTGCGGGACAGTTCTCTGGTTCGGGCTTTGCAGCAGTCCGGCCACAGCGTAACCATGGTTCCCATGTACCTGCCCCTGCTTACCGATGAATCCGAAATCCCGGAGAGCGCACCGGTCTTTTTCGGTGGCATCAATGTCTACCTGCAGGAAAAGTTCAGTGCCTTCCGGAAAACCCCCCGCTGGCTGGACCGGATCTTTGATTCATCCTGGATGCTTCGCATGGCTGCAAAGAACGCAGGCTCCACTGATGCCGCCGGACTGGAGGACATGACCCTTTCCATGCTCATGGGACCGGAGGGCAGACAGGCCAAGGAACTGGACCGGCTGCTCGAATGGCTGAGAACCGAAACCAGACCTGACATCATCCACATATCCAATGCCCTGCTTCTCGGTCTGGCCGGACCGCTTCACAAAGAACTGGGGGCACGGATTGTCTGTTCACTTCAGGACGAGAACGTATGGATTGATGCCATGCGTCCGGAGTACCGGCAGAAGGTCTGGGATATCATCTCCGAGAAATCCCGGGATGTGGACGCCTTTGTGACCGTATCTGATTATTACCGGAACTACATCCACGAACAGACCCGCATTGCAGAAGACAAAATCCATCTCACCCATATCGGCCTGACTCTTGATAAATACGGCCCTGCCGAACCTGAGAATCCAACCATTGGCTTCCTGACAAAGATCACACCGGAATCCGGCTTTAACATTCTCTTTGACGCGTTCTCCGAACTAAAAAAACAAAACACAATTCCAGGTCTCAAACTCCGGGCAACCGGCGGAATCACAGGACCGAACACAAAGCTGGTTCAGACGTACCGCAACCGTGCGGCGGAGCTGGGGTTTGGCAGTAACGTGGAATTCATTGGTGACTTCTCCACCACAGACCGCATTGAGTTCCTGCGCTCCCTGAGCCTGCTCTCCGTCCCGATTCCTGCGGGCGAAGCCCTGGGCATGTTCATGCTCGAAGCCATGGCCTGCGGCGTTCCGGTAGTTCAGCCAGATGCAGGTGCCTTCCGGGAGGTTGTGAACATGACCGGCGGAGGCATCATCTACACACCCAACAACAGCCAGACCCTTGCCCAAACCATCAGCAGCCTTCTCCAGAATCCGGAACAGATGCAAAAACTGAGTTCTGACGGACAATCAGCTGTCAGCAAAACCTTCGGCATGGATACATACGTGGAAAAAACACTGGCAGTCTACGCGAGTCTTTAGAGCGCTGCCGGATGAAATAGTACTCACAAGAAATTAAACCACGAAGGAAAGAAGGACACGATAAAATGACATATCCCCTCTATTACTCCACGCGATTGAAATGTGTTTTTTTCATTGATATTATCGTTTATCGATATATAATATATACATGATTAAATCCTTTGCCGACAAACTTACTGAAGACATATACAACGAAGCCAAGTCCAAGAACTCTAAGAAGATGCCGATAAATTTATACAAAAAGACTGCTCGATTACTTGATCAAATCAATGCTTCTGTAAGAGTTGATACTCTACGTATTCCACCTGGCAACAATCTGGAAAAACTTGGTGGAGATTTTAAGGATTACTGGAGCATACGAATAAATTCTCAATGGAGAATTATCTTTATGTGGTTAGACGGCGATGCATTTGATGTTAAAATTACAGACTATCATTAAGAGGAACATGATTATGTTACCCAAAAACAGACCCCCTACTCATCCGGGAGAAATGCTCCTTGAGGAATTTCTTATTCCACTGAAACTTACGCAAAAAGACTTCGCAAAGCATTTGAATTGGACCTTTGCCCGAACGAATGAAATTATTCGCGCTAAAAGAGGTATTACTGTAGATTCAGCTGTGGCCATCGGCGAGGCTCTTGGAACCGGTCCGGAATTCTGGCTAAATCTCCAGAGAGACTGGGATCTCGGCACTATAAGCGTAACCGGAAAAGAAAGCATGTAAAGAAACTCAAACAGTTAAATACAATGGTCGCTAAGAACTGATAAGAAATTCTATTGAGAACGAAATAAGTAGGTCTCGAAGAAATGATATATATCCCTGTTACTCTATCAACTCATAAACCTTTAAAATTATCTTAATATATAATAACCAGAGATCATAATATTAAATGAAGACAGCAAAGGAACTGCTTTCGGGGTGCCCCAAATATATTTGTTCAAAATCTTTAGACAGGATTAACAGGATCGACAGGATAATAAAAAGAGAATTATTTCTTTCTTTTCTCTGTGTCCTTTGTATTTGTGGTTTCAATCAGTTCGATGAACTCTTCACTCATTACCCTTTTCTCTTTACTGTCGTTCCCCATCAATATCGTGAAATCACCAGAGCGGCGTTGTTTCCGCCGATGCCGGAGGACAGGGTGACAGCGTTTCGGATGTCCAGGTGTGCGGCATTGCCGCGTACCAGATTCATGCCGCAGGCAGGATCCTCTTTCTCAATGTGAATGGTGGGCGGGATCACACTTTCTTTGATGGAGGATACGGTTGCAATCGCTTCCAGGATTCCGGCCGCGCCCATGGCATGACCCAGCGCCGCTTTGTTGGCGGTATAGGGGATCTGTCTTGCGCGTTTTCCCAGCGCAGTCTTCACAGCTTCGGCCTCTGCCGGATCGTTCAGTTTGGTGCCGGTTCCGTGAAGATTCACATGGTCGATGTCGGACGGCGTAAGACCGGATTCGCTGAGCGCGCTGCTAAGCGCCCGGATATAGCCCTCCCCCTGCTTGTCCGGTGCGGTCATGTGAAAGGCATTATTGCTCAGTCCGTATCCGGTAATCTCCAGGCCGCCAAATCCAGGCTCAGAGCTGAGCACCACGGCACCGGCTCCTTCGGAAAAGATCGTTCCGCTCCGGTCCTTGGAAAACGGCATAACCTTTCCAGTAGTCATGGTCCGCAGCACACTCAGGCCGCTCCAGGCAAATGGGGTCAGCAGGTCGTATCCGCACGCGACTGCGGTTTGCACATCCCCCATGCGGATCAGGTCGCAGGCCGCGGCGATCGCAGACAGGCCCGAGGAACAGGAGAGCGAGGTGGTCTGGCAGATGCCCCCCAGTTCCAGTTTCTCGGCCGCACGCAGGGTTACGCTGTGAAAGTCACATCGCCCCCACTCCTGCCGGCGGAAGGCATCCAGCCGCGCGTCCGCGTCCCCGAAGTTGGTGGAGACCACCAGGGCGCAGGTGTTTCGGTCAGAGACACCGGCGTCGGACAGAGATTCCTCCACAGCCGGGAGAATCAATTCGATCGGATCTACGTGCGCCAGCCGGTTAAAATCCTTTATTTCTCCACCCCGCGCGTACATGCAGTCAGAGGTGTCAAACCGTTCAATCTCGGTAAAAACTTCCTTTCCTTCACAAAGACTCCAGAAGAAGATATCTGCGCCTTCACCATATGGTGTGAATGCACCCACCCCCCTGATATAAACGTTTGATTTATTCATTTTCTGTATATTCCTTGAGTTTTCGCTGCAGCGTTCTCACACTGATGCCGAGAATCTCGGCTGCTTTTTTCCGTGATCCGTTCACGTGTTCCAGGGTTTTCTGAATCGCAATCCGTTCCAGTTCGGCCATGGTCATGCCCACGCTGAAGACCGAATTGCCGTTCGAGGACTCTTTCCGGTAGATTTCCGACGGCAGGTCTTCGGCACTGATGGCATCCTTGGGAAGCAGGATGACTACCCGTTCGATCACGTTCCGGAGCTCCCGCACATTCCCGGGCCAGGGATAGGCCTGCAGGGCGGTCATGGCTTCGGGCTCGATCTCGACCGGTTCTCTGCCCAGCCGCTTCGCGATCTGCTTGACAAAGTAGTCGCAGAGAAGCGGAATATCCTCGCGCCGCTGCCGAAGCGGGGGAAGGGAGATGTTGATAACATTGATCCGGTAATACAGATCGGAGCGGAAGGTGCCGTCTTTGAGCATGTCCGGGATCTGCCGGTTGGTGGCAGTGACCAGCCGAATATCCACTTTGACCGGAACATCCGATCCCACGGGCAGCACTTCGCTGACTTCAAGCACCCGAAGAAGTTTGGCCTGAATCGCGGGGTCGAGCTCGCCGATCTCATCGATAAAGAGCGTTCCGCCGTCCGCGGATTCGAATTTTCCGCGATGGGTCCGGCTTGCGCCTGTAAAGGCACCTTCCTTGTGGCCAAAGAGTTCGCTCTCCACAATGTTGGCGGTGAGTTCGGCCGCAGAAAAGGCTACAAAGGGTTTATCCCGACGGCGGCTGTTTCGGTGAATCGCCTCGGCCACAAGTTCTTTCCCGGAGCCGGTCTCGCCGGTAATAAGTACGGTGCTGTCCGTAGGCGCTGCGGATGCCATATCCTGATACACATTGCGCATCGCATCTGAAACACCGATAATGGAATCAAAACCGTATTTGCTGCTGAGTTCTTTCTGGAGCTGGACATTGCGTACTATCACGCAGTTGCGCTCATAGAGTTCGCGGACTTTGGCCGCGAGCGCGTCCGGGTCTACCGGCTTATTCAGGTAGTCCACGGCTCCGGATTTCATGGATTCGACTGCGGAATCCACCTCTCCGTATGCGGTAATGATAATAACCGGAATTTCCGGCTGTATTTCCTTGATTTTCTTCAGAAGCTCAAGCCCGGTCATACCGGGCATTTTCATGTCCGTGACCACCACCACGACATGCGCCAGCCGCTTGAGCGCGTCCATGGGGCTGGATGCCGTAACCACGGAAAATCCTTCGGACTCAAGGTACCCCTGCATGGCCTCGAGCGAGGAGGTATCGTCGTCAACAATGAGTATTTTTCCCTGCATAGTTCCACACAATTCAAAAAAGAAATGCTTCTTTAGTGGCAGAAACTCAATTTATTTTCATATCGCCCAAAAGACATTCTAAAAATAAATTATAGCAACCGTAACCTGACACAGCAACTCAAAAACGAAATTCATGAGGTACACCCATCAAAACCTTTTTTACTCACGATTAGCGATTTCGTAATACCATTCGGCGTGATACTACAGCTTAAAAAGGAATGGTTTTTTCTGAAGTCAGACTGGCGGTTCCAAAAGTGGTGAGTCCACAGGGGCAAATAATGCTACAACTGGCAAGCTCTACAACAACGCCAGTATCATGAAAATGAACAATAAAAGCCGTCAAATACTATCAGCAGATTCTGAACAAATACCCCAAGAACAGCCTGATGGTCTGTCAACGCCGACAAGGAAAAACTGGGGGAATGAGTAAGAAATGTATCATCGCATTTTTTCAGAAACAACCGAACGATACAGAGTGTAATAACACGGATCTTTGCCGATGATCCCATTCAGACGGACAGGAATCGTCCCTTCTTCCTCTTCTTGCATACCACCCGTGCCGGGAAATAACAACCATCCTGCTCCATCACGTTCGTTGCACTTTCATGTTCCATGACACTCCCTCTTGAGCAGCATGCCCCTCAAAAACGAACAAGACGATTTCACACCGCACATTTGGCATCTTGCTCCTGTCGGAGCCAGATACCGATCCACTCTCTGCAGACGACCGCATAGTTCACCGGGTCATCAAGCACATCTGAACACCCGGTAAAAAAATCATTGAAAAATTGCCGGGTCATCAGCCGGTTTCTTTTTTCCAGTCCTTCGCCGATATCCCGGGCAAGCTGAACCTGGTTGTTGACAAAAAACAGCCGGAAGAGATTCTTGGACCCGGTTCGATGTGCGTATTTCTGAAAATACGCCCGGCGCATGGCTGAAAGATTGAGCCGCATGGGAACGCCGGGCGCGTTCTTTACTTTGGCATAGGAGACCGTCGGGCCGATCGGCTCAAACAGCATGGCTTTCTGATAAAATTTCACGTGCCTCGGATTGACCACGATCACCCAGTCGGTTGCCTGAAGCGTTTGACCGCAGAGTTTTACGATATACCCAAACAAATCAGGTTTGCAAAAAGATAACGGCATTTAGCCTTAAATTATCATGTGTAAGAGTAAATCCAATTCGCAAACCTGATTTGATTGGGTATAAATTGAATCATATGCAGAATCGTATTGTTGTCTGCACGTTCTCTGTCAATTGCCAGACCCGAGACTTCACAGAGCCTGCGCTTGTTTCGCCGCAGTTCATTGAGTTGGTCCTGCGCCACGTCATCCATGGGAAGACCGTTTTCGGAATCCATCACGCAGGTCAGGGTTCCGATTACCCGTCCGTTCTTCTTTGCCACAACCGTGTAGGCCTCCGGAAGTGCGTTCCAGAACATGACCCGTGTCTGAAAGGGATTCTCATCAATGTACCCATACGAACGGTACTGTTTATAGGTCAGGGCGTAGGAGGCACGCAGATCATCGACACTGGAGGCGATACCAATGGACATGCAATCCTCATCTGCTTCATTCTCCACGGCTGCCGGTTCCATGGCAATCACATTGAGCCGGTGGGTCAGCCGGGTCCGGTCAGCTGAAGGCAATGTCCGCTTGTCTGCTGAAGGTACCAGACGGGGATGAACAGGCTCAAACGGTTTACGGATCCCGGCCATCCGCATCCGAAGCCTGCCTCCGTAATTAAGCAGATTCGCAATCACCGATCCTTTCATGCGGCCGGGCTGCTGGTCGCATCCGCGGCACACGCCGTTAGGGGTGTATTGTTCCTTGACTTCCATCAGCTCTTCAAGGCTTTTGCTGTGAATGTTGCCAAAGGGGTTGCGTACGGCCTGGTCGTTACAGCAGATGGAGTCGCCCTCGGCGGTGATGAAAAAGTTGCCGTTCCAGATGCAGGGGTAATCATACGCCCTGAGCATGTCGAGGATCTCGCCAAACCGATGAAAAAAACGCTTCATTACGGTTGTCATGTTCACCCGTACACCGTTTACGGTTTTGTTGTGATACCGGGCAAAGAGATCGCGGTAGGAGTCCATGGAGGTAATGGTGTTGCGGATCAGGCCGGTGCGGTTGGATGTTGCCGGAAACATGACCAGGTTCACGCAGTCAAGGCCCTGTGACCGGGCGGTCTGCGTGAGAAAGGAAACGGTCTGGTCAAAGTCGCGGCGCACGACCTCACGAACCGGCGGAGAGATATGAAAATACAGCTGTCTGAGTTCTCCTCTGGCCTTGAGATTCATCATTTTCTCGATACCGGGAATAACTTTCTTCAAAAGACCGGAACCTTTGGACGCGTCACACATCATGATATCCCCGTAACTGAGCGGTGATGTGGTGGGCAGGGATATATTGACGGTAATCGGATTTTCAGTGACCGCGGAAATGACATCCGGACGGAGAAGGTTGGCACCGTTGGTGACAATGGAAATCTCGGGCACAGGAACATCCGCATCCCAGCTGCGCACCATATCACCAAACATGTTCATTCTCTCGCAAAACTCCGGATGAAGCGTGGGCTCTCCGTCACCGGAGTTGGCTACAATCCGAATCCGGATGCCGGACCGGGCTGCTTCGGTGATGCGCTGGATGAGTTCTTCGGTTACTTCCCGGGGCTGAAAGGCTTTGGGGCCGCTGTAGGAGGATTTGTTCACCCCGCACATTTTACAGTTATAATTGCAGATACCGTGACAGAGGCTGTTGTTGATGGAAAGCGGTCGTCGTGTCCGCATACGGGAGTTGTCAGCTTTGCTGAAAAGTGAAAACGGTGTCTGAAATGCACGCATGGCTTCTCTCCTTAATAGTTCAGGGTCACGAGTTCGGGTATCAGGGTTTCGACAATGCTCTCGGGAATGGACTGAGGTGATTTGCGGACCAGCTCAACCAGCTCGATTTCTTCTTCTGATGTACTGGTACACTGAATATATCGGGAAAAAAGATGCTCAACTCTGCGAATATGATTCCGGACCGCCTTGTTTACTGAAGCCGTTGTATCCTGGACACAAAATCCGTCGCTATCTGCCGTAACCACCTGAGAAGCATAATCGTGCAATGCTTCTCTTTTTTCATAATGTCTGTTATTTCTCATCGGGTAACCCTCCGGGCAGTGGTTGTCGTTTCCTGTCTCATTCACATACCTAATAGAGCCCGGACTCCTTTTTATGACAAAAAAATTATTTTTTTCGGAATAAAAAACACAAATGGGCTATTAGATTGACAGAGCCTGTTTTTCCATTGACAGTGACAGGAGGAGTTTGTTATTTTTTATTGTCAAATATCCAACGCGTATGGTATTATAGACATGAAACAAAATCCGCTTCCGGAATAATCACCCAGGAGTATCAATGAAGAACTATTTTCAATTCAAGGACATTACACTTCTTCAAATGACCGCACAAGGCGATTCTACGGCATGGGAGACAATTGTCAGGCGTCATGGAAATACGGTTTATTCGATTTTGTTTCATACGCTCGGCAGTCACCAGGACATGGATGATGCTGTACAGAATGTATTTATTATGATACGAAAATATGCCGCAAAATACCATTACGGTGAATGTGCTGACAAATGGATCAAGACCATTGCCAGCCGGGAGGCAATACGAGTGCTTAGAAAACACTATTCCAGACAGAAACGGGAAGAATCCCTGGAAGAAGCGGTTCAAACAGCAGCCGAACCGCAGGATATAGAGACAGAACCCAGTACTACGGACATCCATCAGCAGATCCGTCAGGAAATCACCCGGCTGCCGGATCAGCTTCGGGCTGCGGTTGTGTTGAATTTCAGCGGAGAACTGACTCAGGCGGAAATCGCAGAGCGCATGCAGACCAACCAGTCCACTATATCCAAACGTGTGAAAAGAGGGGTGGAACTGCTGAAAAAAAATCTGGCAGCAGCCGGCGTAACCGGAGCGTATGTTCTCAGCCCGGACGTAATCTCTACATCCATTCTGAATGAAAAGATATCCGCCTCTACCGTGAACAAGATCTTGCACACAGGGGCACAATCTGGACGCTTAGTACACGCGGTTCGGGATTCTTCAGCCAGAACAAAAAAGACGCTGATTCTTACCCTTGTTTCCATAAGCGCGATATCTCTTTTTTATCTGGCATACTGGCTCCCGAAATCAACGCATAAAAGTCAAAAACCTCAACCGATATCGCGTTCCCTGCCCGGAAAGAAAGAATTTATCTTCACGGATACCATGGAAAATGGATTGAAGGATGAATGGGAAATCTTGCGGTTTCGTCTTACTTCAGGCAAGGATGCGACATTTGTAGATCAACTGTCCGGAGATGACCGTCAGACCTCTCAGATTTCATTTGAGAAGATTCCTGAAATGAAATCCGGAAAATCTCTTGTTATTCATAAGATACCTGAAAGCAGAGACTTATATTGCCTTGCCTTTCACAGGAGCGTTTTACCGGGAGATGATGTAACGTTCACTTTCGATTTTCTGGGAATACGCAACTCAAGCTTCTCTTCCATATTATTCAATGGAAGGGAGGAGATGGTTTCAATTGAACATAAAAAAAACATCAGGGAGGGAGCCGGCAACCGGTTGCGAATTGAAATCAAGAGCCGTAAAAAAAGTACTCAAGCGTTCTTTGATGTCAATGAATACAGAAATGGAGTTCTGATAAGGCTTCAGAAAATCTACACAGACTCGATACGATTGGTTTTCTTTAACAGACTGAACAAAGCAGTTGTTGACAATGTCACCATTCGTTTTCTTACCAGCCGCCATGACGTGCAAACCGACTCCGCTGCTTGGGAGGAGATTGTGTGCCGCTATCAGGATACCGTCTACTCCCTGCTGCACTATATGCTCAGAAACACATCCGATGTGGACGATGCGTTTCAGAACACCTTTATTCAGATCAGAAAGTCTGCCGCGAATTTCCGGTACGGGGAGAGTGCGAAAAAATGGATCAAAACCATTGCCAGTCGAGAGGCTCTGCAGATGATGAATAAAAAGAACAGACAGCGAAAAAAACACGTAAAAATCAATCAATAAAGAACTCTCGGACTCGCTGCAAGAGGACTCGTCCCACGCAGTAACCGAGTCTGAGATCCACAATCTGCTTCGTGGAGAAATCGAGCGGCTTCCGGAAATGATTCGTACGGCCATCGTAATGAGATTTGCTTCGCAGATGAGCCAGGAGGAAATTGCAAAAGAGACCAACCTGAATCACAGCACGATATCACACCGGTTACGAAAAGGACTGGATATTCTTCGCCGCCGTCTGTCTGCGGCCGGTGCAGGCAGCACCTTTGCCCTGACTGCGAATGTGATGAAAACGGTTTTATCCGACAAGTCCGCTCCTGCGGAGCTGGTTAATAAAACGTTTTCGGT
Organism: uncultured Planctomycetota bacterium; assembly: GCA_964524955.1. Taxonomy (GTDB): domain Bacteria; phylum Planctomycetota; class CAZGEP01; order CAZGEP01; family CAZGEP01; genus CAZGEP01. The sequence goes on from CAZGEP010000026.1 coordinate 32,436, forward strand.
TTCATCCATTCCAGGGAAGTCGGCGGTCGGAACCGCGACAAAGGCGACCAATATAAAACTGTGGATCATTGCGGCTGGCGTAACAGTGACAATGACAACGGCAGCTGTCATTCTTCACGATTACAGATCTTCCGCATCGGTTTTCTCCGGCAGCAATGACCGCGAAAACAAACAAATCACCTATCATTTCGACTTTGAGACGGATTCGTTCCGGGATAAATGGCAACTCGTTCTCACAAATCCACAGACAATTCAAGAAGTCAAACTGCTTACTCAATTACACGAAGACAACCCGTCAATTGATATAATCACAACCGATGTTTTTGGAACACCGTCCACAGCGCTCCGGATCAACAAAAACAGCGATTCCACGATTACAACCGCTCTGCTTTTTTTCAAGCCGGTTCCGGATACCGGCAGGCTCTGTCTGGAGGCGGATATATACCCCATTGAATTGGATAGTAGTATATTCTATAACTTTACGACCAATAATTCGGATTTTAATTCACAAAACCTTCTTCCGAAAAAGCATGCCGTTGCTCATCTTCGCAAGAATGCGAAGAACCATATCCGCATGGAATACACGTGTAACAAAACCGGTAGGACTAAAGAACTTGAAATCAAATTGACGATCAATAATTCGTTGGCAGATCATCAAAAACTACGCTGTACAACAATCGATTCCCATGCGGGATTTATCATACCCAGGGGAACAATACTTATCGACAATATCCGGTTGACCATTGAACCATTGAACCTGAAGGGAGAACCACCCCATGAAAAATAATTCCCGTGTTCAGACTGCTACACTTTTTTTCTTTCGCTCATATCCAAACCGCTCAATGCAGCATCCGCAACCATGGAGCGAATGTCACCCTGCCGTTGCGTGGAAGGTGAATCCATGGATGAGTCTGAAGAGGCTGCCGCATATGATCGGATGATTCAGCAAAACCATACGGTGATGCACGGTCCTTTTATCCGGTCGTTTTGCCGGCTCGGGATCACCCGCGGTCGTCTGCTGGATATTGGAACCGGAACCGGTCAGCTCGCTATTGCACTGGCCCGCAGATTTCCCGAATTAACGGTTACTGCGGTGGATCTTTCCAGGGAAATGCTTGCGGTGGCTGAAAAAAATGCTGAAAAAAGCGGTATTTCCGAGCGCATCACATTTCAGCAGTGCGACGGCAAGTCACTGCCGTTTGCGGATAATTCATTTAGCAGCGTGATTTCCCATTTTACGCTCCATCATCTGGAAAAACCCGAAGAAATGCTCAATGAAGCCGGCCGAGTCACTGTGCCGGACGGAATCATCCTGATTCGCGATATTCTGCGGACGCCCAGACCCGTGCTGCGGCTGCTCAAATTTTATATGCGCTACATTCTAAGGTATTCGCCCTTTATCACAAAAAAAAGTGTTGAATCCTTTGCATCCGGATTAACACTCGGAGAAATGAAAGCGGCCGTAAACCGGTCCCGGATCCCGCATGCTCACGTACACCGTCACCTGGGCCTGTATGGCCTGCTCACTTGCAAACAAACAAAAGAGAATTCCGATTCCCGGAATAAGATCGACACGGATCATCCGGACCTGCAAGTTGCCTAAATCACGCATTGCAAGACAAATGAATCCGAAAATCAGCATTGGTTCGATATTTATTTATTTTCAACTTATACAAACGCCCTTTATTTCTATTAAACAGGCAGCCGAACATATTCAAAACGGCAATATCCTGATAACGCTTCGCACCATTGCAGGAGGAAGTGATCATGCGGATTCTTTTGATAAATTCCAACCAGTTCCGTCAGCCCTGGCCGGTGATTCCGTTCGGGCTCTGCTGCGTGGCCGCGGCAACCGAAGAGGCCGGTCATACCGTACATGTTCTTGATCTATGCCCTTGCGAAAACCCGGCTCAAGACATTTCAGAAGCTGTACGAAGGTATAAACCCCAGGTAATCGGCATCAGCATCCGGAATATTGACGACTGTTCCGGATATCAAACCAATTTTCTGATCAACACGGTTCGGGAAAACGTTATCACCAACGTTCAACAGCATTTTGACGGACCGATCATCATCGGCGGTCCTGCGGTCGGAATCAATCCCGCGGAAATACTGAACTATATGGATTTGTCGTATGCCATTCAGGGAGAGGGAGAACACGGGTTAATTGAATTCCTGGAGTACATCCACGGCAACCGCGACGTCACCAATGTATCCGGACTGGTATACCGGGACAATAATCGCCGGATCAACTATAACCCCATCCATCCGATTATCGATCTGAACACCCTTCCCTTTGCGCGAACCTATCGGTACATTGACCTGGATTTCTACAAGAAACTGAATTCACCTGTACAGATCCAGACCAGACGCGGCTGCGGACTCAACTGCTCTTATTGTACATATAACCGGATCGAGGGGAAGACCTGGCGACTGAAAGATCCGGAACAGGTTGCGGATGAAATCCAAGACATTGTCAAGGCTACAGGTATTCGGCATATTGAATTTACCGACAGTACATTCAACATTCCGCTCCGTCACGCAAAAGAGGTTCTTAAGGCGATTCTCAACCGCGGACTCTCACTTCAGCTCCGGACCATGGGACTGAATCCCGGGGCCATTGACGAGGAACTTGTAGACCTGATGAAACAGGCCGGATTCACTGATGTGGATGTGGGGGTGGAATCCGGGAGCAATGCGATGCTGAGATCTCTGGGCAAAAACTTCCGCCGTGAGGCTATATTCCAGGCAGCAGAAATGCTCCACTCCCGCGGCATTGCCGTAAACTGGTTTCTGCTCCCGGGGGCGCCCGGCGAGACAGCAAAGACCGTCAAAGAGACACTGGATACAATGGATGAGGCCGCTTCATCATGGGATTTGATCTGTATCGGAATCGGACTGCGGGTTTACAATGGCGCGCCGGTGGCGTCGCTGGTTCGAGAAAAGAACCCGCAGTCTACGTCCGACAACTTTCTGACCCCCCTGACATATTCGGACAATCCCATCCGTGTTGATGAGATAAAACTTCTTGTCAAACATCGCAGCCTCAAACGCTCAAATTACTGCACATTTGACGAAGACGAGGCAATCCCGTTTCTGATCCTCAAGGCATACGCATTCCTTTCGCGATATTTTCTTCCCGGACAGCCGCTCTGGCGAATGCTGATTCTCTCGCGCAAAATCGGATTTCTGAGCGGTTTCCGTCAACTGCGGTCCCTGCTTTTCAACCGGCGGCACCGGTATGAGCTGAGAAGGATATCCGGTAATATCATGCGGATGCCTCCGCCGTTCGCTTCGAGAATCGGAGAAAAAATGCCTGTTCGAAAAAACGTTGTCTGATTTTTTATTTTTTGTTTATACTTTTCCCGTATCAGACTATTATAATAGTGAGACATCAATTCATACGGGAAAAATCATGTCATAATTTAAGCGACATTGACGACAGCAGCCGCAGGGTTGAAGCAACGGATCTGCATACGATTCTCAGACGAACCGTTGGCCAGCTTCCGGAATCACTTCGCGTTGCCATTGTACTGAATTTCAGTGGAGAACTCACCCAGAGTAAAATCGCTGAAAAACTGAACACTACTCAGGCAACCATATCCCACAGAATAAAAAAAGGCCTTGATATACTGCGCAAACGACTGAGTGCCGCGGGTGTAACCGGGGCGTACGCAATCAGCCCGGCACTGATCTCTGACGCCATTCTCAAAGAAAAGGCGTCTGCATCAATCCTGCGTAAAATTCTCCGCTCCGGATCCGCGTCCACCCGAATCGTCAGAGGCGTTCAGGAAACCACTGCCCCATTTACGAAAATCCTGTGGCTGAGCATACTCGGTGTCAGTACTGCGGCCGTTCTCACGGTCACCTTTGCTCACCCGACATGGTTTCAGACCGAAGCCGATCATTCGTCCACAGGATCCCCGACGTCCGGCGAATCCCTTTTCCATTTCACGGATACCATGGAAGAGGGACTTAAAAAGGAATGGCACCTTTACACGGTTACAGAATCAAATGGAAAAGCTCAAATCGAACGGAAACACGAAACCCCGGATATTAACGCATTTGCGGGTATACGCTTTGAAAAAATACCGGAGATGAAAAGCAAACGATCCCTGGTTATGAACAAAGATACCGTCGGCAAGTATTGGCCCGCCATAATTCTCAGCCGACCCGTATTGCCGGGTACTGATGCGATATTTTCGTACAGCTTTTATATGAAAAAGTCTAGTGCATTGTCAACAATAAAGATTAGGATAAAGTGATTTTAATTTTACTCGAG
>CAZGEP010000027.1:0-36149 GCA_964524955.1 uncultured Planctomycetota bacterium
GCCACCGTGACACACCACCCGGTCGAAGCCCCGGTCCTGGGGACGGTACGGGTAATTGTCCCCAAGATGCCACTTACCGAAAAGGCCATGGACATGCTTATGGATAAAACAAAGACCATAACTTATGTCTCCGAACAGCTGGGGTACCCGGATATCTACTCCTTTTCCACCCAGTTCAAACGAATCACCGGAACATCGCCCCGCAACTGGCAAAAAAACAGAGGATGAGAAGAAACGGTTATCTGTTATCGATTGCGATTCTGCAGTTCGTGGGGTTTCGGAGTTACTGCAGGAAACAAACCGCTTTTTCTTTGTGCCTTCGCGTCTTGAGTGAGCGAAACGAACGTGTGCGTTTCTACGCTGCCTGTTGTTTTCTGCTGCCTATCGACGGCAGCGCTTTACTTCAACCCGCCTTTTACAAGCAGCCAGAGAAAGAACGGTCCGCCCAGGAGGGCGGTAATGATGCCTACGGGAAGTTCTACGGGTGCGATGATGGTCCGGGAAATTACGTCGCACAGGGTCAGGAACATACCGCCGAAGAGGATGCAGGATGGGATCAGGTACCGGTGGTTGGCGCCCACGATCAGACGGCAGATATGCGGCACCATCATACCGATAAAACCGATGGGGCCGCAAATAGAGACCACACCGCCAACCAGCAGAGAGGTTGAGAAGAAAATCAGCTGTTTGTTGCGAAAGACATCCACACCCCGGCTGGCTGCCAAATCGTCTCCGGTGGCCAGCAGGTTGAGCTCATTGGCACGTGTGGCAATGAGCAGAATACCTGCTGCTACAAAGGGAAAGACCGTAAGCACGTCCTCGTATCCGGAGACGCTCAGACCGCCCATGATCCACCGAAGAATTTCCAGTGAGTGTACAAGGTTGCTCAGATACTGAAGAAAGAGAATCAGGCTGGAAAAGAAAAAGCTTACTGCCACACCTGCCAGCAGCATGGTTGCTGTGGAGATTCTCCGGCTCATGCGCGTCAGACTGTAGACCAGCATAATCGCTGCCAGTGAGCCGATAAATGCGGAGATGCTGAGCCCGGTGATACCCAGCACGGAAAAGCCCAGGCCCAGGCGCAGGTAAAGAGACGCACCCAGGGACGCGCCGCTGGAAACCCCCAGGGTAAAGGGAGTGGACAGGGGATTGCGGAACATGGCCTGAAAGGCCATGCCGCTCAGGGCCAGCGCGGATCCGGCCATAAAGGCAACACAGGTGCGCGGCAGACGGATGTTCCAGAAGATAAATGAGGCGGTTTCATCTGCGGATCCAGTGAAAATGCCGGAGACCGGGACCAGTTCTGTACCAATAAAGGGGGCTGCCGCGAAAACAGCCAGAGCAGCGGCACCAAAGAAGAGGATGCGTTTTTTCATGTGTGAATCTCCGGTGCCACGATTCGCTGTCCGCTCTGCGGATGTTCGACAAAGTTGAATTCCCGGGTGTAGAGTTCCCGCAGGATCCGGTTGTCACAAAAGGCATCGGACTGATCGAGAAATACCTTTTTTCCGTCTTTGAGCGCCAGGATCCGGTGGCCGGAGAGGAGCGCGCTGTTGATGTCATGCGTGGCTGAGATCATAGTAACCTCCCATTCGCGGTTGATTCTGGCCAGGATACTCAGGATTTCCTCGTGCTGTCCGGGATCGAGAAAAGTGGTGGGTTCGTCCAGAAGCATGATTCGCGACTCCTGGGCCAGGGCCGCAGCGATCAGGACTTTCTGTTTTTCGCCGCCGCTCAGGGTGTTGATGTTCCGGTCCCTGAAGCCGGTAATGTGCGTCATTTCCATGGCCCGGTGTACCGGTTTCATATCCATGCTTGCCAGACTGGAGAAGGGATTGAGCCAGGGGTAACGGCCCATGGTTACGAATTCACGGACCGTAAAGGGAAGGCTGCGTCCGTCGGTCTGCGGCACGTAGCTGACCAGCCGTGCCAGATCGCGCTGGGTATAGGTCTTCAGCTCTCTGGCATGGATTTGGATGCTTCCCTGATCCGGCTCAAAGATCCGCATCAGGCACTTGAGCAGCGTGCTCTTGCCTGCGCCGTTGGGTCCGACAATGGACAGATATTCACCGTCAGCCACGTGAAGGGAGATGTCGCAAAGGATGGGATTTCCGCTGAGCTGAAAACTCAGGTCTTCGATGGTAATCAATTCGTTCATCACGGGGCCGTGAAGGGTTCAGGATGAATGGCGCAGGCAAGCTTTTCCAGAATCAGAATAAAGCGGGGACCGGGGATAACGACAAAGTCTTCGGTAAAGACATAGACCCGCTTATTTTTCACCGCGTTGATCATGGGCATGGCGCTCCATTGATGGATGATCTTCTCTTTTGTCCAGCCCCGCTTTTCCATGTCCGAGACCATATCAATGATGACATCCGGATTCATGCTGATAATGCCTTCACGCGAAACCGATGGAAAGGTGGTGCTGTCCGGAACCGCGTTTTTCCCACCTGCAATATGTATCATCTCTGAGTAAAATCCTTCATTTCCCGCAATATAGACATTCTTGAATCCGCCGGAGCCCATGTTGCGTCCGATGGTTATCATCACCGAAGGACGGCTGAGGTTCTGCGTTTTTTCGCGGATACGTTCCATGCGTGTATTCAGGTCCTTGAGCAGCGTCTGTGCCTCTTTTGATCGATGGCATACTTTTCCGATGCTCTCAATGGATTTCAAGATGCCCTCCAGACGCCGGTGGTCAATAGGGTGCATGCGGATGCCGGTGTTTTTCAGTTTCTTTCTCGCGTCTTCGTGATCGGTTCGAATAATAATCAGGTCTGGATTCAGACCGATGATTGTTTCGTAGTTGGGATCTGTAAATCCGCCGACTTTCTTTATTTTGCCTGTTTCAAGAGGATAGTCGCAGTATCGGGTTACGCCGACCACGCGATCGCCGAGGCCCAGGGCAAAGAGAACCTCGGTCACACTCGGTGACAGCGAAATGACGCGTTCAGGCGGTTTATCGACAGCGGTCTGATTCAACGGTTTTCCGGACGCAGAATCCGTATCGCTCAGTCGGTCTCGAAAATAAAAGCTGCCGGCAAAAAGAATCAGAATAAAGACAATCAGAAAAAGGTTTCGTGCCATGAGTGATTTCCTGGTTCAGGAGAGAAACGTGCCGGACGGGTTATCCGCAATGCAGCTGTGCATGATTTCGATTCCACGCAGGATCCCGGGACCGGGCTGAAGCACGGAATCACCTGGCAGTTCAAAGATACGGTTGTTTCTGACTGCGCTCAGCCGATTCCAGCCCTGGCGGGAGCGGATGGTCTCCACATCCACTTTCTTACCGCACCAGGACGCGAAAATAATATCCGGGTCTTTCTCAAGAATGTCCCGGCTGAGCACATGGCGCTCGATAAACTGTGTGTGCGATGCCTTTTCGGAAAAGATATTCCTGCCGCCCGCGATCTCAATCATCTCCGAGACCCACTGCGTGCCCGTTACCATGGGATCGTTCCACTCTTCAAAGTAAACCTTGGGCTGCGATCCGCCATGTCTGCTCTCTGAAGCAAAGGTCTGTATCGATTCGCGAAGTTCAGCGACCAGCGGTTCGCCCCGCTCCGGTACGCCGACCGCATTGCCGATAATCCGGATTGAACGGAAGATGCCCTCCAGGCTTGACTGACTGAAGGTCATTACCGGAAGCTGCTTACGGAGCAGGGGCAGCACAAACCGGTGTTGAAAATCCGAGTAGCTGAAGACAATATCCGGCTGCAGATCCGTTACCTTGTCAATGTCAATGGTTCCGTAGCCGCCCACAGCAGTCGCGTTCAAAATGCCCTTGGACAGACTTTCGACCGGCGCACCGACCACGCGGTCCGCGCACTCAAGCCGAATCAGGATATCAATGCTTTCATTGGACAGACAGACGATCTTTTCCGGAAACCGGTTCATAGACTTCCTCCTCAGGCATATGTTTTCTTTTTCTCTTCGATCTTTCCGCAGGTCATCTTTCCTTCAGGACACTTTTCCCGATGCACACACTTGGGTCCGCATCCGCTGAAAACGGCGGGGCAGGCTTCCCTGGCCAGCGCAAGCATCTGGTCTGCCACATTGCGGATCTCCCACTGGGCACGTTCGCAGAGCCTCTCCTCAAAGAAATGAATCAGCTCCCGGGCGTTCATGGTCACAAAAATCTTGGTTTCACAGGCGTTGGGCAGGATATAGCGTGCGTCTTCATTGGTGGACTCACCCTTCTCACCCAGGGCCTGTACCAGTTTGCCGTACGCATCCGTGATATACTCCATGACTTCAGCGTAGTAGGTTTCAGCATCCTTCTCTGTGCCGTTGTCATCCACAGTCTTTCCCGCCATCTGCGGTGGGACAATATAGTCAAATCCCTTGTGGCTCACATACCGCTGGCTGCGCTGCGAATAGCTGGCAATGCGGTGACGGACCAGCTGGTGTGTCATGGCCCGGGATACACCTTCAATATAAAAAGTAAAGTTCGCATGTTCAATCGGGCTCATGTGTCCCATGTTCTTGAGAATGTGGACAAACTTGCGCGCACCTTCCGGATCCTGATCCAGCAACCCCTCCGTTTCCTCGGCATAACAGAGCTTGGCTGCCGCGGCAATCAGTTCCTGAGGATTGTCCGGATACCGGACAAGCGTAACAGAAGGCTTCACTGCTCCCATGATTCTTCTCCTTTGAAAAACATTACCGCTGTGCGTTCAGGTAGTTCATACAGTATTCATCCAGTCCAATCAGGGCTTCAGCAGCCAAGATTGCATCCATGAATTCCTTGTCCATGGGATTGGCAATCGCGGAATCCAGGCCCACACCAATGCACATGGCGATAAAGATCCGGTTGAGCAACTTGCGGTTGGGCAGACCGTATGAGACATTGGAAAGACCGCCGGTGATGTGAATCTCCGGATACTTGTCCTTGATCTTCTGAATGGCCAGAATAAAGTCCTTGCCTGAACCGGGTGCGGAACTGGCAGGCAGTACGCATGGGTCTACAAAGATATCGCTTACAGCAACACCCACACCGGTCAGCTTTTCGACCAGGAACTCCGTGGTTTCCACCCGGTCATCTACACCCGAAGGCGTTCCCTTGTCGCTCATCAAAAGCGCGACCACTGAGCAGTCCTTGCCTTCGATCACAGGAAGAAACTCCTCGTACCGCTCCTTTTCAGCAGATACGGAATTGATCAGCGGCTTCTGCTTGACCATCTCAAATCCTTTGGCAAGAGCGCCGGCATGCGAAGTGTCAATGGCAATGGGCTTGTCTACTGCACCCAGAACGACATCCAGCAGCCACTCCATGGTCTCCTCGTCCTTGCCTGCGATGCCGCTGTTTACGTCAATGTACGTTGCGCCTGCATCTGCCTGTCCCCTGGCGATTGCTGCTATCTTCTCGCTGTCTCTGGCTTCACACGCAGCGACGATTTCCTTTCGGGTACAATTAATCTTTTCACCAATAATAATCATGACTCTTTTTCCTCCGAAAACAAGTTGCGGGCTCAGCCCGGAATATCAGATACGTTGCTCATCCCGGATAACAGGAAGGCAATCGGAAATCTCGACTGATATTCTTATCATATTTTCTCATGGAGTCAACAAGGATTTCCATGAAAAAAACCAGCGCGGCAGATGGATAAGGAATTGTAAAACAGGAAGCTGCCTTTCCTCAAACCGCGAAGGATACAAATAGAGAGTACCAACGTCTTCTGGCTTCCGGTTCAGGCCGAAAAACTCCGCCTTCCCGCTCAGCACTGGCAGCATGAACAGTGGCTTTTGTGGAGCTTCGTCACCGGTTACAGCGGCGCGTCCGCGTCTGATTTTCACAGACTTCCGTTTGGCTTCTCCTGAACCATCCCATCGCCCGGCGACCGGATCGTTCAATGAAAAGAAAGTATACGCGCCCGGCCGCAGCCTGTCAAGGAAAAAGAGTGAAGCAGTTAATAATACGTTGAGGAAGCCAATTGAGCATAACGCCGAAGACAGCCGTTTCTAAGGTGGTTTACTCGAAAAAGGCTGAAAATAGGGGGGCGCTGAACAGGCTTCAAGCCCACCACTTTGTTCAACACAAATCTCTGTTTGAGGAATGATCGGGTGTATAACATATAAAAAAGCTACCCGGCGAGGACTTGAACCCCGAATAACAGGACCAAAACCTGCTGTGTTACCAATTACACCACCGGGTAATTTATGATTCGTTATTATATGTCGGCAGGACTGTGTTTCCAGTTGATTTTTATTTCTTGTTTTTGTATTTGATCAGGGTCAGGGAGTTGCCTTTTTCATTGTATTCAAGGTAATCGGTGCATTTGACCATGAGCATGATTCCAAGACCGCCGCGTTTGCCTTGTGCGGTTCGCTGGCGGGAACGGGTGGCAGCATCCAGTCCCTTGGCAATGTCAATGTAGTTTTTCCAGTTGAATCCCTCACCTTCGTCAATGATCTTGATAATGATTTTATCGTCTGTGACTCTGTAGGAGACATCAACCATCCGGTCTTCCTGGGCTTTGTTGCCATGACGGTTGGCATTGTCGGTTCCTTCCCGGAATGCTGCACCCAGGGAAATCGCGGCTTTTTCGTCCAGACCGGTTTGTTTCATCAGATCCAGAATCAGATCATTGACCAGGTTAATGTCTTCTTCCCTGGACCGGAACTGAAAGCGAATGTCCTGCTCCAGTGTATCCCGGCGCTTGCTGATTTTCTGCAGTTCTCTGAGCGCGAGCTCAGAGAGCGCATCCAGATCAAAGGGTTCGCAGAGCAGCTCATTCTCTCTAAGGGTAAGCCCATCGATGGCTTTGGGATTGCTTCCCTCGCTGTAGAGTTTGATTACCGGAATCAGGTTGGTGTTCTTGTTCCGCTTGAGTTTGTTGCACAGGTCATTGGCGGTGTCAAGAAATGTATCCAGCATGATCAGGTCAAAGGATTCTTTTTTCAGGGCAGACAGGCAGTCCTCGGCGGTATTGACCACGTTGAGCTTGATTCCTTTCTTCTGCAGTTTGGCAGCCATGAGTTTGGCAAAGAGATCCCTCTGGGGAAGTACGAGCAGCATCTTCTGACTGAGCGTCTTGCGGGAAACTTTGATATCCCGCTCCTCCACGGTCTTGACTTCTTCTTCAACTTCGGGTAATTCTTCGGACTCGGATTTTTCGATGAATTCTTCGGGTCTGGAATCGCCTCCCTGCTCGTCGGCCAGGGCAAAGAGTTGTTCTTCGTTTTCAATGATTTTAATCAGGGGTTTAAGGCCCAGTGATTTGATTACGTTCTGCACATCTTCTGTGGGATTCATGAAGACGATAAACCCGTTCCGAGCCTTGTACTCATCCACGTTTTTAATAATCAGGCCCATGCCTGTACTGTTGATGTACTTGACTCTCTCCAGATTGACACAGAGATTGATTTCATTATTTCGGAGTAGACCGGATAATTTATCTTCGAATATGCCGGTAGTCGATGTATCAATCCGTCCCTGGCATTCCAGTATGGTGACGATTTTCTTACCAGGTGATTTCAGATGATAATTAAAAAAATTCAGATCTGTCATATTTCTCTACCTTTTGTAATCAGGATTTACGATTCTTGTAATATTTCACCAGCAGTTCATTCAACCGCTGCGTGTCAAGGTTTTCCTTACTGATCAGGCTGCGTGTCAAGGCTTCCAGGTAGTCGGCAATGGCTTTGATCGAATCCGATTCCCTGCCGGAACGCAATTTTTCCAGGTCGCGCTCCCAAATGCCCTTGGCCATAATTTCTTCGTCTCGCTTGCTTTTCCCGTAATAAAAGTAGTTCAGTTTTTTCTGAATATTCGAGTGCGTGGATATCACGGGTTTGATTTTCTTCTGCGTGGTAAATGCAAGCTCGTTAATAATTTCATAATCATCGGGGTCGGACATGGCCACGGACAGTTCCTTGCCGTTATCCGAGATTGGAACAATGCCGTATAAGATCATCTTGTCTTTGGGAAAGATTTTCATGAGTTTGGGATCAAGCTTTACATCATCAAGATTCACGAACCGAATCTTTTCTTCATCAGCCTTGAATTCGGCCAGCAGATTTTCGTCAATCAGATCGAGTTTGACAAGAATCTCTTCCAGGGAGCCTCCGATGGATTTCTGATATTCCTGGGCCAGTGTGAGATCCTTTTCGGATATCGCATTGGCCTTGATCAGTTTTTTTCCTAATTCGTCATATGCCATGGCTATTCCCCGTAATAAGGATTATAAAATGTAGCGCGACACTTCTTCATCCCCTGCGAGATCGTCCAGTGATTCACGTATATGCGGTTTGTCGATCTTCACGCATTCGCCCTGACGCTCCGGCGCTTCAAAGGAAATTTTTTCCAGAACTTTTTCCATAATCGTATGAAGACGCCGTGCACCGATATCCTGTGTCTTTTCATTGATTCGCACGCAATATTCTGCAATCTCGTCTATGGCACCTTCGTTGACGTCCAGTTCAACGGAATCCGTAGCAAGCAGAGCCTTGTACTGCTTGATCAGCGCGTTCTTGGGCGTCGTCAGTATGGCCTTGAAGTCATCCTTCTTGAGGCTGTTCAGTTCCACCCGTATGGGAAACCGTCCCTGAAGTTCGGGAATCAAATCCGACGGCTTGGCACTGTGAAAGGCACCGGCCGCCACAAACAGGATATGGTCTGTACGAATCATCCCATACCGGGTCCAGACCGTGCTGCCCTCAACAATGGGAAGCAAGTCCCGCTGCACACCGGCCCTGGACACGTCGATGTTCTTGGATTCCGTACTTCCGGTGGCAATCTTGTCGAGTTCATCGATAAAAATCATCCCGCTGTTCTGCACTTTGTCAACGGCTTCTTCAGAAACAGCGGATTCATCAATAAGCTTTTCCAGTTCTTCGGAAAAAAGAACTTTGCGTGCCTCTTTGACCGTGGTCCGTTTTGTTGAACTCTGTTTGGGGGAGATCCGGTCAAACATCTGCTGAAAATCGACCCCCATCTCTTCCAGACCTGCGTTGGAGAAAACTTCCACATTATACGGGCTGGACTGCTGCTGAACCGAAATCTCAACCTCCCGGTCATCCAGCTCGCCGGCTTGAACCAGGCTGAGGAATTTCTCCTTGGTCTGCCGGACATCCTGACCTTCGGAACTATCGGCCGTTGGAATCAGGCAATCCACGACCCGGTGGTCTGCAGCGTCTTTGGCTTCGTCCTCGTGTTCCTTCTGCAGTCTACGGTACACCATGGAAAAGGCGGTTTTGGTCAGATCCCGAATCATGGACTCTACATCTCTTCCATGATAACCAACCTCTGTGTACTTGGACGCTTCCACCTTAATAAAGGGTGCGTCGATCATCTGCGCAAGCCGGCGCGCGATCTCTGTCTTTCCAACACCGGTCGGACCGATCATGATAATATTCTTAGGCGTTACTTCCTCCTGCATTTCCCTGGAAAGTTGAAGGCGACGCCAGCGATTTCGGATGGCAATCGCTACAGCATTCTTTGCCTCTTTCTGACCGATGATGAATTTATCCAGTTCACTGACAATCTCTCTGGGTGTCAGATTATCCATAAATACGTTTCCATGTCTAAAAAAGTACAACCCTCTTCACCACCCATCTCTCTGGGGGTAACAGCGAGTTGAGGGGCGAAGCCCTCAACTCGCTGTTCCCGTCGCGCGCAGCGCGACGGGAACAGGATAAAAGGTAAACCACGTAAACACGTAAAGTATAATATTTCAACAGGTTTTTTCAAGAGAAAAAGACCTTAGGGTTTGTTCTCCGGACATGTAAAAATATTCACACTCCGAAAAAGAGTGGTTTTTTATCTGCACACCGGTACAATGCCTACGTGTTTATCCCGGACGGAAACTGCGGAATTCGCTTTTTCCAACACAAACGTATTTAAGGAAATGGCTGATGTCTGCCAACTACCATTATCCTGCAATTACTGCCGATACGTTTGTCTTCTGTGAACACGACAACACGCTTCATTTCCTGCTGATCAAGCGAAAGAATCCTCCCTTTCAAGGCTGCTGGGCTGTTCCGGGAGGATTTATGGAAGAGGAGGAACCCATCGCTGAATGCGCGGCAAGAGAGCTGGATGAAGAAACCGGGTTGCGCAATATTCGACTCACGGAATTCGCAGTATTTTCCACCCCGGGCCGCGACCCGCGGGGACGGGTTATTACCATAGGATTTATCAGCGTGTTAAGCGGAACGCCCCCTGCTGTAACCGGCGGAGATGACGCAGCGCAGGCAAAATGGTTTGCAACTGATCGGTTGCCTGATCTTGCTTTTGACCACAAAGAATGCGTTGCCTGTGCATTTCACTTCCTGAAAGAACGTGCCCGGCTGGGTGATCCGGATCGTATTTTTCCACCGGATTTTAACCGGGAACTCCTGTTTTCTGGATAAAAATCCAAATTTTTGTGTAATAAGACATCAGAGGCTTCCTTCCGCGTATCTGTTTTATAACCAAGATAAATGGCGCTTAAACAGATTATAGATAGTGGCTTACATCTACAGGCGGTTTGCGTCAGAGGATTCTTTTTCTGTAATCTATCTGTAAAAAAACCAGCAATTTCCGCTTTCTCGGCAAATAGATACTTGACAAAAGCTGAAACAGGGTTAATATCTAATAAAGCGCAAGTCATTCGAAAACGCTTGTGTACTCATTAAACAAAAACAGATAAATGAACGACATGATTAAAACATCAATCAACGGCACAATTCTTTCAGTCAGCGGGGAATTAAGAAACGAAGACGAGCCCTCCCTCAATGAGAATCTGCTCAAGCTGTTCTTCGTCCCCGGAGACCCGGTGGTGGATTTGAATAATGTGTCGTATATGTCCAGCAAATATATCGGAACCTTTTATGAATTCAGCCTCAAATGCAAGAACGCGGGTAAAAAGCTGAAAATGAAATTCTCCGATAAATTCATGAAAGAAAACAGAGAAATGTTTTCTGTCTTTTTAAATAATGAATGTTTTCTGGATGTTGCGGCAAGTGAAGCATGACGTACCGTTTTGCTTGAATTTAACCACCCTCCTGTTGAATCGTACCGAACTATTATCAAAGGGACATACAATGAGAAAATATTTCACCATCCTTCCATTTCTGTGTGTTTTTTTTCTGCTCTTTGTTTCCCCGGAAAGGGTTTGCGGCGGAGACGGAATGATTGAGTTCGGAAAATATTTCAAGAGCATCTATACCCGTGCAAAATCTGATAACATGCCGATTTTCATGTACATCGGGGTGCCTGGCTGGGCACAGCGTCCCCTTCAGTTTACGGATGATAAAGTCGTCAAGCTCTCGGAAAAATTCATCTGTGTGCATATTGATCCCAGGGTCAAGAAAGAAATCGCTGTTCAGAACGGTGTAACCAGTTCCCACAAGAGGGTGGTGGTCTTTCTTGATGGAGACGGAAACACCCTGGAAACGCTCAGTTTTCCCAAACAGGCCGACAGTCTGTATGGTACCATGAACCGAATACTCGAGAAATATAAAACCAAGAAAGAGGATGAAAAAAAGAAGAACGTCAAGGCGGAAGACGAGGAAAAAGCTAAGATTCTCTGGGAAACCGCCAATACCAATGAGGACAGCAGAAAATACGGTAAAGCCCTGTCCATCTTCAAACAGCTGGCAAAAGAGTATCCGGAAACAACCTACGGTATTTTGGCAAAAGACAAGCTCAAAGACATTCAGCGAAATCCGGTTTACAAGGAAAGTGTTGAACAGACCACCGGAAACATACAATCCAGAAAATTGTTCAGCCTGGCCAAAACATACTTTTCCAACAGGAAATATGAAAAGGCAAAAGAATACGCGGACAAGATCGTAACCAAGTACCCGGACTCCAAATACGGACCGCAGGCCGCGAAACTTCTCAGAGAAATCAAAGAAAAGCTCTCTGAAAAAGAAGAGTAAATCATTACAACCCCATCGAGTTTTTTCACATCCTTTTGTTCTCGTTCACGCGTCATCACCGCAGACGGGGATCTTCAAACAGAGCTTCGGAAACTCGGCCTGCTTCCGGGCGAAAACCCGGAACTGTGGAATCGTCGCAGGGCATCCGCAGTCAGAACCGCTCACAACAATTATACCCGGTCCGGCGTACGTCTGCTCCGCTCCAACACGCTGAACATCCATCCCCGGGCGCTGGCCGCATACGGACTGGAGACGCAGACAGAAAAACTGGCTGAGTCCGGAATCCACCTGCTGCAGAAAATCCTCGATCCCGGTCTGCTTACTGCTTTTACCGTTAACGCACCCCCGGGCATGCTCCAACCGCACGGGAACATACCCCATGAAGAGGCTGAAAATGCCTGGAACAAGGTTGCGTCATCGGCTGCAGACCTTCCGCTGTCTATGATTCTGATTCAGCGATTGTGTCAGATTGCTGAAGCAGCGCTGGCTGTAAAAGCGTTTCGAGAAATCACTCCCGCACCAATGGGAGTCAGCTTTCATATCACGCGCGTACAAAGCGGATGCTCCACTGAGACCGGCGATCAGATCGAAAGCATTTATGAATTCGTTCTTGCGGAAAAAACGGCTTGTCTGGGATTGGAATTTTTCTATCCAAACGCATCAAGAGTGCTTGAAAAAATCCGTTCGTTCACGGACATTCCGATTGCGGTCTTTCTTTCTGCGTATGCTCCCGGAGAAACCATTGACATGTTTGACCGGAAACTTTTTTGCCAGGCCGTACAGCAGGCCGCAGAAAGCGGTGCGCTTATTATTGGGGGCGGAGCCGGAACCGCCCACCGGCACTGCCGACTCATCCACAGAGCATTAGCGGATATGGGAAAAGAATAAAAGAAATCAGTTTACTCTTTACGGTACACTGTTTCACCGTCAGCCCAGCGTTGCTTCCGCTTCTTTTACAATTTCGTCAATTTCTTTTTCCTGCTCTTTGGAAAGCGGTTTTTCGGTTTCCTTGTCCATCAGCTCTGCGGCCCGTTCTTTTGCCTTGTCTGTGATGTCTTTGTATTTCGAGTCTTCCCAGCTCTGCCAGGGCAGTCTTTCCACCAGGTCCGGCAGGTAGAACTCTTTTTTGTAATTGTCAAGGGTATGCGGATGGGTAATAAACTCTCCCCCAATACCCACTTCCTCAATCACGTCCAGAGCCAGGGTATCGTCATTGACATCAAACCCATCAAGCGTCCGGCGGAAGATTCCAGCGATTTCATTGTCAATGACCAGTTGAAGCGGTGAAAAAGTGATCGCGTTTTCCACGTGTCCGCAGGTAC
Organism: uncultured Planctomycetota bacterium; assembly: GCA_964524955.1. Lineage (GTDB taxonomy): Bacteria > Planctomycetota > CAZGEP01 > CAZGEP01 > CAZGEP01 > CAZGEP01. Next base: position 13,188 of record CAZGEP010000027.1, read on the forward strand.
CAATTCCATAAGCTCCGGCAAGAACCGGAATAATCATGGACTGAGTCTTTTCAATGGCAGCCTGAACACCGGGATAACAGGAGTCGGTTTTTCCACCGTGCACACCGCTTGGACATCCGTAAAAGTCGTGCATGAGCTGGGCCGTAGCAGCAATCAGGGCTACCCGGTCCGGTCCGGCATAGGAAAAGTTTCCGGTTCGCATATCCGCATACGTAGGACAGACATCCACGGAAAGGACGGCTTCCGGATCCGCAGCATATCCAAGCACCAGCGCGCCCAGACTTTCAGCAATACCCATGGTCAGGGCACCGGCACCAGAGGCCGGTGCTGTGGTTCCGGCACATGGCATGTTGTCCACAGACTGCGGAAGCTTTTCTTCGATGTACGCCAGGTAAACGTCGATCATATTTTCATCAAAACAGAGAGGGGTTCGGGTCTCTGCATATCCCATAAGCGTAGGATTCTTCCGGAGGGCTTCCTTGCCGCCGGCTGCCACTTCAGCGATGCGCACGATATACTGAACATCCTCCCGGGTCCATGCTTCGATACCGCCGATTTTGCGAGTGTTTTTGATCAACTCTGCGCTCATCTTTACGGGCCGGAGCTTGTGAGGAATCTCCTGGGCCGAGACCGGAAGGCCCATGTAGTCAATATTCTCCAGGGCATCAGCCAGTTGAATGGCTTTCTTTACATCCGTAATGTCTGCGTATCTCCGATTACCGTCCAGGTCCAGAAAGAAGGGGGTGAAGCCACCGGTGCTCAGGGAAAAGTCCCGCATAATCTTGCGCGGCCACGTGGAAAAGGAAATCCGGCTGTAACGCACGGTCATGGACAAAAGATCCCCGCCCCGCGCCTGATACTGCGCCTTCATTTTCGTGACCGCGTTTTCCACCAGTTCGGGCGGAAATTTGACTTCGCGCTTTTCCATGTCAACGGTGCATCCTGCGTTCTTCAGAAGCTCGCAGGCGTGTTCGTGATCAATCTTCATTCCTACCCGTTCGAGAATCTTCAGGGCAGTATCGTGAATTTTCTGCATTTCTTCTTCAGTCAGATAGGATATTTTCCCGAATATGGCGCTCATAGATTAACTCCTGTAAAAACGATTGATCTCATGCGTCCGCAGACGCTTTCCACAAACAGGCGGTCTCGGTAACCGGCACGCCGTGAAGGGTACAGCGGTTAATAAAATTAAAAAAGGTTTCCGGCTTGGATCGGGCACATCCACAGACCACAGCCAGGTCAAACTCTCCGAATTCGGATATGGACGGTTCTCCGGAAGCCAGGGAAAACGAAATGTCCTCTGGTCCGGTCTTACGAAGAACAGACTCAGCAAGAACCGTCTCTGTTGGAATTCCCGAATGACTTCCGCAGGCCGGCTCCCACAGAAGAATGCGGTTCGCTGTACGGATCACATCCGTGGATGAATTCGCCTGAAATCGCCCTGCTTCACCGGCCACGGCAGAATATATTTCGTCAATTGTCTGTAATTTTTTCCAGCCAGCCTGGGACGGATTCAATGAGGCCAGCACAGCAGTATCTCCGACAACCGTTTCGTTGCCTCCCCGAATCGTCGGTACGAAATGAGCGGAATCTGTAATCCGAAATGCAGGAAACACAGAGAGAATACTGCGCATAAAGTACTGGTGACGCGGCATGCAGTATGTTTCCGAATTGTCCGCGTCTGCAGGCAAGACCAGCAGTACGCCCTGTTCATCTCCAAGGACCCCGGTCATTCCGGTCCACATAAAACTGCCGTTCAACCGGAAGCGTTTGAAAATAATTTCGTTGACTGCTGTGCTGTTCAATCCCCTGCCGGAAGCAGAGACCGCAAATTTGATGTTGCGTTTTCTCATCTCCAGCTTGATTTTTGTGTTGTTTTCAGCTCCCTGAAGCACCAGAACCGATGTCTTCTGCGCAATCCTTCGGGCCTGTGCAATGGCGCGGTTTACATGTCGGCACAGCCGGTTTTCATTGAGAATGACAATGGACAGGTCACCAGGATTCTCCGGTTCTCCGGATATCTGCTCCGCACGAAGAACAGAAAAGTCCGCTTTCTCCCGGAGAAAAGGAGCGCCGGGATCGGCAATGAACTCTGCCGCGTGGTCTGCCAGGCGTTCCTGCTGCTCGCCGTCAGGTATGACAATATTGATCTTCAGTTCTCTGTTCATTGCGTATATCGTTTACTCAGCTGTCCGACATCACTATGGTTACCGGCCCGTCATTGACCAGTTCAACCTCCATGTGTTCACCAAAGCATCCCTTGCGGACGGTGATTACCCCTTTGTTACGGATTCGATCCGTAAAATAATCAAACAGCCTGAGCGCCTCCGCTGGTTCAGCCGCACCGGTAAACGAGGGACGGTTGCCTTTTCGCCAGTCCGCAGCCAGTGTAAACTGCGACACGGCCAGGACCTCTCCCCGGACATCCAGGACGGATCGATTCATCTTTCCGTCGCTGTCCTCAAATATTCTCATCTTTGCGATCTTTGCGCTGAGGTAGTCCGCCTGAGCCGTCTGGTCCCCCTGTTCTACGGCCACAAGCAGCAAAAGCCCTTTTTCGATCCGGGAAACGTCTCGGCCCCCGATCCTGACCGATGCTCTGCATACACGCTGTAAAACAACTTTCATATGAATCTCACAGCCGGGCGGTCCGGCACAAACATAGGCCGCCCTCGGCGGCATTTTTATTTCACTTACAATGGTGGTTTACGAACCTGAACCGGCAGCGGCAGCTTCCTGGTCTTTGATGCTCTTGATTATCATCTGGCGGATCTTTTCCGCCAGTTTTTTATTCTTCTCCAGTTCCTCCCGTGCACTTTCCCGTCCCTGTCCGAGCCGTTCATCGCCAAAGGAATACCACGATCCTGACTTGGTAATCACGCCTTTGTCAACGCCAAGATCCAGAATGGATCCTTCCTGAGAAATGCCCTTGTTAAACATAATGTCGAATTCCGCCTTGCGAAACGGCGGGGCGATTTTGTTCTTGACGACCTTGACCCGAACGCGGGTTCCAATGGTTTCATCACCGGTCTTGAGTGTGGCAATCCGCCGCACATCCATTCGCACTGAAGAGTAAAATTTCAGCGCATTGCCACCGGTTGTGGTTTCCGGGTTACCGAACATCACACCAATCTTCTGACGAATCTGGTTGATAAAAATCAGACACGTCTTGGAGCGGTTGACGCTTCCGGCCAGTTTCCGCATGGCCTGTGACATGAGCCGGGCCTGGAGGCCCATGTGACTGTCGCCCATCTCTCCCTCAATCTCGGCCTTGGGCACCAGGGCCGCAACCGAGTCCACGATAATCGTATCCACGGCATTGCTCCGCACGAGCAGGTCCGTAATCTCCAGTGCCTGCTCACCGTAATCGGGCTGGGATACAAGCAGATCGTTCAGATTGATTCCAATCTTGGATGCGTATGCAGGATCCAGCGCGTGTTCCGCATCCACAAACGCCGCGGTACCGCCTGCTTTCTGAGCCATGGCAATGACATGAAGCGCAATGGTCGTCTTGCCCGACGATTCCGGTCCGTATATTTCAATGATCTTTCCACGCGGAACACCCCACGTACCAATGGCCAGGTCTAATGAAAGAGACCCCGTGGAAATGCTTTCGATTTCATAGGTTTCCTTGGTTCCCAGACGCATGATGGAGCCTCTGCCGTACTGTTTCTCCACCTGAGACAGGGCAAGTTCCAGAGCCTTGTCTTTTTTCTTGTCTTCTTTCTTTTCCTGCTTTGGTGCGTCCGCTTCCTTTGCTTTTGTGTCTTTGTTTTTGTCCATAATATTCCCTCTCCAAAGTCTGTTATGCAATACGCATATATGATTTGAGTTCCTGAGCCCGACGATCAATATCCTCACGGGTAATGCGAGAGATAATGTCCAGGCTGAATGATTCCACTGTAAAGGAGGCGGTGACCGCTCCCATGACCATGGCCTCGCGAATTTTCTCCTGCCACGCGTCGCCTGCTGCAGCAAGAAATCCGATAAACGCACCGGCAAAGCTGTCGCCTGCACCGGTGGGGTCTACTACGGCTTCGATCGGAAAGGCCGGGCAGATAAAGAGCTCTCCGCTTTCCCGGTCAAAGAGAAAGGAGCCGTGCTCGCCTTTTTTGATAATCACATACCGGGGACCCTTCTCTGCCAGCTTACGGGCGCTCTGCAGCAGGGTTGGAAGGTCTGCGTACATCTTGAGTTCATCGTCGTTCATCATAATGCAGTCTACGCGGGGCAGCAGCGCGTCCAGCTCATCCCGTGCCGTATTGATCCAGAGATCCATGGTATCGCAGACAGTAAACCCAGCGGACTCAATCTGATTCAGTGTTGCTTCCTGAACACAGGGATGAACATTGGCCAGAAAGACGAATCCGCCGTTCCGTGCTGTGTCCGGAACCTTGGGCTGAAAGGTCTCCAGTACATTCAGCTGCGTTTCCAGGGTTTCCCGGGAAATCATGTTTTCATGATACCGGCCCCGCCACCGGAAACATTTGCCTCCGCCGACAATCTCCAGACCGGACAGGTCAATGCCTGCCTTTTCAAGAATGCCCCTGTCCTGATCGCTGAAGTCCTCTCCCGCAACGGCAACCATACAGGTTTTTGAGTAAAAGGAGGACGCCACGGAACCGTAGACAGCGGAGCCTCCGAGTACTTCTTCAACATTTCGCTGCGGGGTTTCAATGCTGTCAATACCCAGCGAGCCGCATATAAGAACGTGTGACATCGTATCCTCTCTGATGAGTTGTTGGTTTATCGTATTCACTGCGACGGCGACTTATTTCAAGCACGCATCAAGTTCCTGCTTGATTCGACGGGCAATGGACGCGGAATCCAGACCAAGCTCAGCCATCACTTCTTCTCTGCTGCCGTGTTCAATAAAGCGATCCGGCACTCCCAACCGGACAATGCGCTTGGGAAAACAGCAGTGCTCAGCCAGCACCTCGCAAACCGCTGAGCCGAACCCGCCAGCCAGTACATGATCTTCGACCGTAACCAGCAGATCTTTCTTTTCAACTGCCTTGAGCAGACATTCTTCATCCAGCGGTTTGGCAAACCGCGCATTGTACAGTGCGGCATGAATTCCGTCTGAACTCAGTTCCTGAACGGCTTTGTACCCGCGTTCAACCATGGCACCGTACGCAAAAACGGCCACATCCTCTCCATCGGTAAGCTGTTCGGCCTTGCCCATCTCCAGCGGTTCGTATTTGGTGAAAAACGATTCTTCGGGAACCTTCTCCCGCGGATAGCGTATGGCAAAGGTGGCATCCTGAGTGATGGCAAAGTCCAGCATGCGCCGCAGTTCTGTATGGTCCTTGGGCGCCATCAGGTTGATACCGGGCAGGTGCCGAAGGTATGCGATATCAAAGACTCCGTGGTGCGTAGGACCGTCTGCAGCCACCAGACCGCCCCGGTCCAGAACCAGGACAGCATGAAGTTCTTTCTGCAGACAGAGTTCCTGAAAGATCTGGTCGTAGGCTCGCTGAAGAAAGGTGGAATACACAACAAGCACCGGCTTCATTCCAGCCGATGCCAGCCCTTCAGCAAAGCCCACTGCATGCTGTTCGCAAATTCCTACATCAAAGTACCGGTCCGGAAATTTGCTTCCAAAGAGTTCCAGCTGGGTTCCGCCGGGCATGGCTGCAGTAATGGCCGCTACGTTTTTGTTCTCTTCGCCCAGCTCAATCAATGCGCTGCTGAATGCCTCAGAGTAGGAGACCGGACCGGACTTTCGCACGTTATCAGGAGTGTCCAGGCTGGGGGAAACACCGTGATACTTGTCAGGCTTCTCAACCGCTTCGCGATGTCCCTTTCCCTTTTTGGTCAGCACATGGAGCAGCACAGGCCCTTTGCAGGTCTTCAAGTTTGTAATGGTTTCGATGAGAAGATCAATATTGTGCCCGTCAATCGGACCGCGATAGTCAAATCCGAGTTCCGTAAAAATCTGGCCCGGAATCATAATATTCCGGAAGGCTTCCACGACACGATGTGCGCCCTCTTCCACGGATTTACCAATGTGCGGAATCCGCTCGAGTACGTATTTGACATCATCCTTGATTTCATGGTAGATCTTTTTGGAGCGGATGCGTGAAAAGTAATTGGCCATCGCACCCACCGTGGGAGAAATCGCCATTTCATTATCATTGAGAATCACCAGCATGTTCTTTTTGAGGTGACCGGCCTGGTTGAGACCCTCAAAGGCCATGCCGCCGGTAAGGGCACCGTCGCCAATCAGGGCTATCACATGACGGTCTTCACTGGTAATCTCATAGCCACAGGTCAGCCCCAGGGCCTGAGAAATGGAAGTGCTGGCATGCCCCACATGAAACACATCGTACGGGCTCTCTTCGGGCACGGGAAATCCGCTCAGACCGCCTTTGAGACGAAGGGTATTGAATCTGGGAAACCGTCCCGTAAGCAGCTTGTGGGCATAGGCCTGGTGTCCCACATCAAAGACCAGGCGGTCTTTGAGAAAATCGAAGCAGTAGTGAAGTGCAATCGTCAGTTCGACTGCGCCGAGATTGGAGGCCAGGTGACCGCCGGTATTTTCCACCGTGTTGATAATCGTTTTTCGGATATCCGCAGCCAGCTCATTGAGGTCTGATACACTCAGCTTGCCAAGATCCCCGGGTGATGTCAGGCTTTCAAGTAATGAAGACATCCTCAGTTTGTCCTTTCTACAATATATTCAGCGAGCAAACTCAGAATACGAGCCTGATCGCCGAGAATGGAAATATCTTTCAGGGCCGTTTGCACATACTGCTGTGCCTGCTTTTCGGATTCTTCCAGTCCAAGAACTGCCGGATAGGTGATCTTGCCCTCTGCCGAATCCTTGCCCGGTGTTTTGCCCAGCTCTTCAGCCGTAGAACGAATATCCAGAATATCATCGGCGATTTGAAAGGCATGGCCGATGTTTCTTCCATAGGATTCTGCCGCAGCTACGATTTGATCCGAAGCCTTTGCTGCCATGGCACCGATAGTGACCGATGCAGTAATCAGGGCTCCGGTCTTCCAGCGGTGAACGGACTCCACTTTTTCCAGCGTGGGCTCGGTATTCTCCAGGGTCACATCAAGAACCTGTCCGCCGATCATTCCCTGTGTCCCAATGGCACGGGTAACGCAAAGAAGAACCGATACGGTGAGTGACGGATCGTCAAAGGCACCGGCAATGACCTCAACCGCATAGGTCAGCAGTGCATCGCCAGCCAGAATTGCAATATCCTCACCGAATTTCTTGTGGCAGGAGGGCTGCCCCCGCCTCAGGTCATCATCATCCATGGCTGGTAAATCATCGTGAATCAGCGAATACGTGTGAACCATCTCCAGGGCGCAGGCTGCATCCAGTACCACGGAATGGTCCTCTCCGCAGGCATCACACATCAGCATGGCCAGCACCGGGCGCAGCCGCTTGCCACCGGCAAACATGCTGTAGCGCATTGCAGTATGTATTTCTCCGGGAATATCCGATTCAGACGGCAGCAGGGTCTCCAGCCGCTGATTCACTTCTTCGGCGTATTCCTTAAGTATTTTTTTCAGTTGATTCATTCGGGTTCTTTTCTATATCGCTGAGGCTTCCAGGGGTGAAATCCGCAAGGTTGAGTTCTTTTTCCGAGTTTTTGACAATCACCTTGAGCCGGTTTTCCGCGGCATTCAATTTTCCGTAACACTCCTTGAGAAGCTTGATCCCGGTTTCGTAATTCTCAATAGCTTTTTCCAGGGGGATATCCTTCTGTTCGAGAAAGCCAATGGTTTCCTCCAGTTTGGCAAGCTTTTCTTCAAAACTCATTCTTTGGGCCATGGATGATTTTTCCGGAAGCGGTTTTCAAGTAAAAACGCAGTTTACCCATGTCTCTAAAAATTTGTGATTATAACAGTTGGTATCCCATGTTTCCAGTTTTTTTTATTGAACAATTCAATTTTCAGGCTATAATTATATAGACAACAGAACACGTTATACTACCGTGCGACATGGTCAGAGATAATTCACCGCTGAAAGCAGTCTGCAGAAACAAGAAAGCCACTCACAATTTTGTGATACTCAGCACGGTTGAAGCCGGTCTCAGCCTTGAAGGAACCGAGGTTAAAGCCCTCAGAGACGGCAAGGCAAGCATCAATGAAGCATTCATAAGGCCTGGAAAGAAAGGCCTTTTCATATACGATATGCACATTTCGAGGTACGACAACGGAGGCCCCTTCCAGCACAGTGAAACCCGGCCGCGGCCGCTTCTTCTTCACAAGCGGGAAATCAGGAAAATCATATCCGAGGTTTCACAAAAAGGTCTGGCTGCGATTCCGTTGGAAATTTACTTTACTAAAAAAGGACTGGCAAAGGCAAAGATCGCAGTTTGTAAAGGCAGGCAGACCCATGACAAACGGGACAAAATCAAATCCAGGGAGCATCAGCGCGAAATGGAGAGAGCCAAAAGACGCTATTAGAATTAGGGGCTCCGCTGGTGGATTTGTCCTTCTCAACGCATGTTTCGATGGGGTCTGACTCTACACGTAACCATTAGATTAGAAGGAGCTTACCATGATTTGTCGCATTCTTTCCCTGATCACTCTTTTTTCCACAGCAATCCTTCTGAGCTGCGGATGTGACGAAAAGACCTCTTCAGAAACCCCAACAAAGAAAATGCAGCAAAAGACACGGGCACCGCTTGATATTTCACTGACATCCAAAAGCAATGACCCAGATACATACAACCTGACGCTGACTGTAAAGCCGCTTGTTTCCGGTCAGAAAATCAGCATCAAGCTGGTTCTGCCTGAAAAAGCAGAATTGATTTCTGGAACGGCTGTTGAGGAAATGGATTATGCCAAAGAAATCAAGCGGGAGTATTCCGTGCGCTATAGCCAGGCAGCTCTGGCGGATGTTCTCGCTGGTGTTACCCTGTACAAGGGAAATATGAAACTGGCCAAAACCGTCTCTGCTGTGATTGGAAAAGCAGGAGCCAAAAAAGCCGTACCGGATAAAGGCAAAGTAAAAACCGACAAAGAAGGACGGAAATACATTGAATTCGATAAAAAAACCAGCACAGGAAAAGACAAATGAAACGCATACGAATACTTTCAATGGTTCTTCTGCTGCAATCCTTCTTCATCTTGTCCGCGGGTGCATACACTATCCGCGTGGAATTCAAGTATGAGGACAAGACCTATGATCAAAGCGGTTTTACTGGAACCCAGAAACTGCCCATCCGCTACGCCGATGTAATGGTCCGCGGTGATAAATCCGGAACCATTGCCACAGGCACCACCGATACCAATGGCATCTTCAGTACCAGTGTGACGGACGCAGCCTTTCAGCAGACCGAAAATATTACGATTCGCTGCTATTCCTCTTCCAAGGACTACGGGACCTATCCGGTCGCGGTCTACAACAACTCGACGGATAAGGCTGTCTACAGCGTATCAACCACCATCAACTCCCATGCAGCGACCGAGGACATTGACAAAAGCGGAACCACGGCTGTTGAAGCACCGAGTACAACCTCGGGCGGAGCCTTTAACATACTGGACTGCATTATCAAGGGCTATGAATTTATTGTGCAGCTGAACGCGGATCTGACCAGTCTCTCGACATTCAGTGCTTTCTGGGAAAACGGATCCACAGCCACCTACTTCACCCCGGACTACGACAACACGGTTACAGGCAAACAGCCGGCCCTGTACCTGATCAGCCAGGCATCAGACCGGGATGAATACGATGACGACATTATTATTCATGAAATGGGACACTACATTGCAGCGACCTTTTCCGCGGACGCGTCTCCAGGCGGGCTTCATTACATTACAGACTCATATGATATCCGCCTTGCATGGTCCGAGGGGTGGGCGCACTACTTTTCCAGTGCGGTTCGGTCCAATCCCGTGCATGTGGATATCTTTGGCAGTGCTTCGGTCATGACTTTTGACATCAGCACCCGCAGCCAGAACGGCCTGGATGTCAGCAGTTCTACTCAGGGAAGCGACAATGAGATCGCAGTAGCCAACTTCCTGTGGAGCATCAAACTCAGCCCGCCCACACGGATCTGGAGCATCTTCACCAGTCTTACGGATGACAACATACCGAGTCTGGAGGACTTTCATGACCTGTGGGTGGCAGCTGGCTATTCCTCTGTTGACGCGGTACTGGAAAGCAACGGCATCCTCTTTAAGAGTGATGACTATGAAATCGACAACACCAGTTCATCCGCAAACGAAGTTACCGTTGTTGCCCAAAATCCAGCCACCGACGAAATACACACCCTTTATCCTGTGGACGACCGGGACTGGTTCAAGTTTGAAATAACGAACGGTGACGAGCATTACATCTCTACCTACAATCTTAACGGAGCCGACACGTACATGCTGCTCTACGATACAGACGGCACCACACTGCTCGCGCAGAATGATGATATATCCCCTGCTCCGGACAGCCATCCGCACGCCAGTGCAAACCGGGCGTCGCTGATCACCTATTCCTTTCAGAAAACCGGTACCTACTACGTACGCGTAGAGGCCCTGGGCCAGGACCGGGGAGCTGTGGGTGAATATGGTTCCTATTCCTTCAAGGTCTCTACGCAGTATCCTTCGACGGAAGACCCAAGCGATTCCACTGATACTGTAGTTACCGAATCTGGAGGCAGCAGCAGCGGCTGTTTTATCTCTGCTCTGAGGTAAAAAAAAGAAACGGGATGAAACGGTATGCTTCGCATATCCTTCCATCCCGTACAGGAATTACAGTATTAATATTTCAACCCCCCTACGCCAGGGCTTGCTTGAGTACGTTTACGCATTCAGAAACCGCAGGCACCGGATTGTCCACGTCGCCTTCGTATTCCAGTACAGAGTACCCGCTGAATCCCTTGTCCCTGGCAACCTTGACCAGGGCTGGAAGGTCCAGATTACCTGTTCCAACAATCACGTCCTCAGGGGTTCTGGCGCGGTCAAAGATAAAATCCTTATAATGAATGCCATAGAGCCGTTCGCTGTAGCGTTCAGCCATGGCAACCGGGTTTTCCCTCGAATCCAGTGCCCATGCTGTATCCAGGCAAAGACCAATCTGAGGGCCGGTCTGCGAAAAAACATAATCCAGCATCTGGCAGGAACCCAGCCAGTGCTTTCCGCCATGATTGTGAATTCCGAGTTTGAGTCCATACTCATCGGCCAGCTCTTCCGCTACCCGGAAGCAGCCGGGCATGGCACCCGCGTTGAAGTCAATGCTCATGAACGCAGTGCCTGCCTTTTTACAGAATTCAAAAAGGTTGCGGTCTTTTTCCTTATCACCAGTGATCCGGTTTACGCCGGTGCTTACGATTTTCACACCGTTGTCTGCGTACAGCTGAATGATTTCGTCGCACGCAGCCGTATCACTGAAATCCGCGTGTACGGCGCAGACTTCGATGCTGTCGAGACCGGACTCCTTGACCTTTTCAATTACATCCCGGTTGTCCTTAAATCCCCTGAAACAATAACTCTGTACTGCAAGATCCAATGCCTGTCCCATATATCTGTCTCCTCTTTGAAGGCATAAATAGCTTCGCCTGTTTCATTCAATTAATTAGGCCTGTTTTTTAAGTTCATCGGCCACGTCCGCCTTTTCCCAGGTAAATGTGTCTTCATGGCGTCCGAAATGGCCGTGTGCTGCAGTCGCCTTGTAAATCGGCCGGAGCAGATCAAGCCGCTCAATAATGGCAGCAGGCCGCAGGTCAAAGTTCTTGCTGATCAGCTCAACAATCCGGTCTTCCGGAATGGTTCCAGTGCCGAATGTATCGACATGGATGGAAAGCGGATCCGCCACACCAATGGCATAGGCAACCTGAACTTCACATTTCTCAGCAAGTCCGGCAGCCACAACATTCTTGGCCACCCAGCGGGTGGCATACGCAGCGCTCCGGTCAACCTTGGACGGATCTTTTCCGGAAAAGGCACCGCCGCCGTGACGTCCCATGCCGCCGTAGGTATCGACGATCAGCTTGCGTCCGGTCAGGCCGCAGTCGCCGTACGGACCGCCCACAACAAAACGCCCGGTGGGGTTGATGTGATAGATGGTGTTCTCATCCGTCAGGTCTGACGGCAGAACCCTGCCGCAGATTTTTTCAATCATATCGCTTTTAATGGTTTCATATGCAACATCCGGTCCGTGCTGCGTGGAAATTACCACCGTATGAATCCGTGACGGTTTGTCATCTTTGTATTCAATGGTGACCTGTGACTTGGAATCGGGCCGCAGGTACGCAATGCTGCCGTTTTCTCTGAATTCCGCCATTTTCGCCACCAGGGTCTGAGCCAGCTGAATGGGCATGGGCATGAGCTCAGGGGTCTCATTGCAGGCATAGCCGAACATGAGTCCCTGGTCGCCGGCACCCTGTTCCTTGTGCAGACCTTCGCCGCTGGTTACACCCTGTGAGATATCGGGCGACTGTTTGTCCAGGTTCTGCAGCACTGCGCAGTTCTGGTAATCAAACCCCATGGCCGGATCTGTGTAACCGATCTCCTTGATGGTTTTCCGGACCAGATCCGCGATCGGAACCTGTCCGCTGCAGGTGATTTCGCCTGCCACCAGGGCCATTCCTGTTGTGACCATGGTTTCACAGGCAACCCGTGAATATTTATCTACTGCCAGCATAGCGTCCAGAACCGCATCCGATATCTGGTCCGCCACTTTATCCGGATGTCCCTTGGAGACTGACTCCGAAGTGAACAGATAATCCTTACCCATATTCCAAACCTCCTCTAACCAAACAAATTAAAATGACGGCCTGTACAAAACCCATGTTCACGGTTTTGCTACAGCCCGTTGAGTACATCCTGCATACTGTAAAATCCGGGCTCAACACCGGCAAGGAAGCACGCCGCTTCTACAGCACCGGAGGCAAAATTTTCCCGCGTATGCGCCCGGTGGGTCAGCTCTACGGTCTCTCCGATCGTGCTGTAAATAACAGTGTGTTCGCCCACAATGTCACCGGCCCGTACAGCATGGACCCCGATTTCGCCCAGGCTGCGTTCCGCATCCGCCCCCCTGCGGCCAAAGACCAGTGAGTCCCCAGTGCTCCTTCCGGTATTTTCCGCAATTTCGGTTGCAATCTTGAGCGCGGTTCCGGACGGCGCATCTTTCTTGAAACGATGGTGTTTTTCCACGATTTCAATATCATATCCCTTGCCCAGCGATGCGGCAATCTGAGCAGCAATCTTGAAAATCAGATTCACACCCAGACTCATGTTCGGTGAAATAAGAACCGGGATTTTCTTTGCGTACTGATCCCTGACCTCACCGATAAAGTCAGGAGAAAATCCTGTCGTTCCCACAACAATGGGTATGGCACGGTTAAAACAGGTTTCGATGAACTCGCGCGATGCCTGGGCTGTGGAGAAATCAATGACCACGTCCGGATTCTCTTCAGGCAGTTCTGAAACCACCGTAAGTCCGCTGCCGTATTCTCTGCCGGCTTCCGGGTGTCTGGGGGATTCAATCGCAACGCACAGAGAGGTTTCCGGGTTCTTATCAATCAGTCCGCTGATCATTCTGCCCATCTTTCCGCAGGCTCCTGTCAGGGCAATTCGAATCATAATACCGTCCTCCTTGAAACAACGTTACTTCTTCTTCAACTTGCCCGGATAAAAGATCCGGGTAACTGCCGAAGCCTTTGTACCGGCCTTGTTGTCGTTCAGCAGCAGACGCAGAATGGCTTTTTCCCCTTTTTTGATCTTCTTTGGCAGCGTTATCTGGGGAGCAATAAAGATATCCGTGCAGTAGCTGCTGCTTGTGAACGTGGACGAAAAGAGCTTTTTTTCTTCTGAAAGCACAGCACCCAGGGAATTTGTGATGTTTCCCTTGACCGTAAAATCGTATACAAATACGCCGTCTTTCTTCTCCGCTTTCAGATTGCGCACTTCACAGTAAATCAACACGGGTTTTCCCGGCGCAAGTTTGGCTTCAGGTATCTGTTCGTAATTACCAAACGAGTGGACCTCGGAAGCGAAGACCACCTTCTGGATTGACGGCGTTATCAGGTTTCTGAATTTGCGCAGGTTTTCTTCAACGTTTTCAGAGAACTCTTTTTCCAGTCCGAGTTTGAATCGTAACAGGTCCAAAACAATCCTGTCCATAATAACAGGGGTTTTCTTTTTGTCCAACCATTTTTTCAGATTCATGTAGGCTTTTTCGTATTTTCCGGAGCCCATCTCCTGATAGGCATCTCTGCGCAGAACCGGCAGGGGAGTTGACGTTCTTTCCGTACTGTTCTTCGATGGTTCAGGCAATGTTTCTTTGGAATTCGGGGGGTGTTTCTTTTTGAGTTTGGGGGCAGCCCCTTTTTCCGGGGGTGGCTTCTCCGGTGCAGCAGGATGACGTCTGGGGTGCTGCTGCGCATGTGCGTGCGAACTGAAAACAGCAATCCCAAAGATGATCGTAACGGTCAGCTGAAGAGCCATACCAGCAGCGTTCAGAGCAGAGGTACAGGAAAGAGCGTGCGGGACGTGTTTCATGATTGACTGCAACTAATATCTTGACTGTTCCTGTTCCTGCCGAAGTGCGAATTCTCTGTTGTCTTTAAGCGCCATATTGCACTTTCGAATTTCGACGTCAATCCAGCCGTAATTGCTTGGTAGGGTTCCGTGTTTCTTTTCCACTTCCTCTCTCATTTTAAAGAATTTATCACGCGCCTTTTCAAAGTATGTTACGGCCTCGGAGTACTTCTTTTTCTTGCTCAGGGTGACCGCCTTGTGAAAGCATTCCGCCGCCTCTCCCCGGAAATCCTTTTCAATCCGTTGTCCACCCGGATCGTGTTTGTAAAAACATTTCATGTAAATAAAAAATGAGGCAGCCAGAACCGCGGCAACGATCATGGGTATGAAGATCGCATAATTTTTCTTGTGCATGTACGGGCTCAAGGAAGAAGCGGAAGCTCTGCGGCTGGTACGGTCATCATCGTTTCCCCGATCCAGCGACCGGGAAGAGTTTCTCTGCGAACGTCCGGAACTCGTTGTTCGTCCGCTTTTTTTCGCAGGCGGTCTGATGCGCGTGGATTTTCTGGATGCACTGGATTTCTTTGACGTGTTTGATTCACTCGATGCCTTGGGGGCAGGGGGTCGCTTTGAACTGCGGGCTGATTTCTCGGTTCCATTCTTTTTCAGCCGTGATGTCTTTCGGCTCGACGGTTTGACGCGTTTGGATCCCCTGTTTTTTCCGGTTGGTTTTCTTTCATTGTCTTCCATTGCGATGGGTCCTCCTTATGAACTGCATCTGGGAATCATGCGTTCCGGCCAATCTGCTGCACCCTGCGTTCCCAGCGGTACACGATCATCCAGAACAAAGGAATCGAGACAACGTCTCAACGCTGTCTGTAACTGATGCGCCTATCTGCTGGCTCTGGGTTTGTAATCCGTACAGGTAACGGCATTGGGCCGCTCCGGCCGGGTACATGCATCTCCCCAGTCATACTCACAGCTGTCGCAAAGAAAGGTTTTTATTCCCAGAAAAATCTGTATTCGCTGCAGCAGGAGTTTGAAAAACCTCACCGGCTGCCTCTTCTGACCTTTCCTTTGGGCGCTTTGTATTCTCGCTTATCGCCCTGGCGGGCATAGAGAATATCAATCTGGGTCACGTCAATAACCTGGGTTTCCCATCCGTCCGGCTGCGAGATCTTGCCGTTGATTCCGACGAGCTTACCCGCGTAGGCGTCCAGGTCGTATTTGTCGCTCTTTACGAAAAAAAGCATCTTACCCCCGCTGGTCAGTTTGTGTGTAGCCGGACGGCCGATAAAATTACCCATGCCTTCAATCCAGCCCTGAGCCGCGTATCCTCTTTTCTTTTCTTCCAGCTTCTTGATCTCCTGCTTGGTTTTTTCATCCCGCTTATCCAGTATCTCCTTGATATTTTTTTTGTCTTCCAGGATCTTGATAAACGCGGCCTGTTCCTTTTTCATCTGGTTCAGCAATGAAATGCGGTGTTGAGCTCTGGCGTGAATATCATCACCGGTTCTCAGGGCCGCAACCTTCTTGTATTTTGCGACAAGCGAATTGATGTTTCGTTTATCCAGGGATTTCTTCATCTCCTTTTCGTATGCGGCATCCACTCCGGCGATCATGCCTTTGGCCTTCTTTACATTGGCCTGACGCTGCTTTTCCTCCTGAATATTATACAGCGGTTCCACATACTTGGCAGACGCCCAGGCAGACGCTTCCTTGGGCGCTGTAATTTTGCACCACTCCCCTTCGGTCGCAAGCACCTGAACTTTTTCCCCTTTTTCAGCCATGCATACCACCCGGTGCTTGAGCGAGGCGCCGGCCCGTACATTGACATTGTCTCCCGTGATAACACCTGCGTCTGCATCCACATATTTGCTGTATATGTAGCATCCCGCATTCTTGGGATAGTCCACACGGTACCAACCGTCTTTTTCTTCTGTTACCGTGACTTCGCGGCCTTGTTCATACACCCCCAGGATAGCATACTTGGGTCCAGGACCGCTGCGGATATTCAGTTTTGATGCAGAAATTTTTCCGGCAAACGGAAGTTTGGGACCGGCAAAGATACTGCTGCCCGAAAATGTTATTATCAAAACCGCTGCAATCACGATCAGCCTTTTCATAACCTCTCCTTCATAAAAAGATAAGAAAAACATGTTTACTCAATTATAGGGTTTTCAATATCCATGTCAAGTATTATCAACACCATCTGTAATATTTACACGCCCCGGTATTTTTCCGCCTGACGGCAGTGAATTCAGGAAATATACTTGACATAAAGCCTCGGTCTTCTATAGTTTGCACATGGAGGTGAAAAATGAACCCACTGATTGAACGACTCAAAGAAAAAAAACTGCTGATCGCTGACGGTGCCTGGGGAACGGAACTCACCAGGGCCGGTTTGAAACCCGGTGTTTCTCCCGAATCCTGGAATCTGGAAAACCCGGATGCCGTACGCAGCGTAGCCCAATCGTATGTGGATGCCGGCGCAGACATCATCATCACCAACACCTTCGGCGGAAACCGGCTGAAACTGGAAAAATCCGGCCTGGCGGAAAACGCTGCGGAAATCAATCGTAGCGGTGCTGCGATTTCCAGAGAAGCTGCCAACGGCAAGGCCCTTGTTTTTGCCAGCATGGGACCGACCGGCGAATTCATGGAACCCCTGGGAACCGTAACCGCGGATCAAATGGTGGACCTCTTTGCTGAACAGGCCGCATCTCTTGTCCAGGGCGGTGCAGACGGTATTGTGGTCGAGACCATGACCGACCTGGGTGAGGCCAAAGCCGCGCTCCAGGGAGTACGAAACGCCACGGATCTGCCCGTAATTGTGTCCATGACCTTTGACCGCAATGCATCCGGATATGCCACCATGATGGGCGTGACTCCGGCTCAGGCTGCCGCGGATTTGGACAGCGCGGGTGCGGACATCATCGGAACCAACTGCGGGGCCGGCATGAAAAACGCAGTGGAAATCGTCGTGCAGATGCGCGAAGCCACCGGCAAACCCATCTGGTCCAAATCCAATGCAGGACTGCCCGAAATGATAGACGGTCAAACCGTTTTCCGGGAAACCCCGGAAGAAATGGTTACCTTCTTTCCCCTGATTGTGGAAGCCGGCGCCCATATCGTGGGCGGTTGCTGCGGAACCACGCCTGAACACATCGCGGCCTTCAGCAGCGCGCGGGACAACCTGCTCATGACCGTAACCAGTGTGGTCAGCAGCATACAGGACATGAAGTTTGAAAAAAGACAATCCGCTGATCTTGGAAAAAACGATATGAACATTGCGGTATTCGGTGCATCCGGAAACGTCGGCGCTGCCTTGATTCCAGAACTCATCCGCCAAGGACACCGGATCCGCGCCATGAAACACCAGAGTTCCCTCGAAGCGCAGGGCGCGGAAATCATATCCGGAAGCATCACAGATTCGCAGGCTGTCTGCGAGGTCATTCGCGGCGTTGATATTGTACTCCAGATGACCAAAAGTGGAAACACTCCGGACCAGGCCGTTCACATCAGCACCCGGGGAACCCTGACCCTGCTGGATGAAATACTCCGCTCTTGCTCGGTCCGCCAGTATATCCTGACCAGTTCAGACGCAGCCACCGGCATCTGCGCGCACCCTCACCCGCAGCCGATCAGTCACAAAACCGAGCCCATGAGCTACAACGGATATTACAGCCTGGGAAAAGTGCTGGAGGAGACCATTGTCCGGGAATACCACCGCAACTACAAAATTCCGTATACCATTGCCCGACTGAGTTGGGTGTGTCAGGAGGATAAAATCCTTCGCCATCTGATTGCCGGATACAATCCGGACCAGCCGCTTGAGGGCTCGTGGTCCTCGCTCTACACCCCGGAGCACCGAGAGCGGCTTTGTGCGGGTGAACGATTTATTGTGCTCCCATGCGCACCGGACGGCACGCCGCTCGGCCGAACACTGGTACAGCGCCAAGATGTAGTGTCAGCTCTGATTCGCATGATTGGAAATCCGCGGGCTGTGAACCAGCGGTTTCACGTATCCGGTCCGGGATTCCGGTACGACGAGCCTGCCCAATACCTCAGTCAGAAAACCGGCCTTACCGTTGAAAAACTCATTGATCCAGACACCCGTAGCTTTGACATTGATTATTCCCACACAACCGACTGCACAGGCTGGATCCCGCAATTCACAATTCAGGACATGATAGATGCTGCACTGGTATGGAAAGAGCAGAAATGCAAGTGATCTTTTTTCAGGGTCAGGTTTCTGCGGGTGATTTTTATTTCAATCCCTCCAGGTGGAAATGGGATTTTGTTTCAGAAAACGGATAATATCTTCGGTAACATCGTACTCTTCTTTTCGGTATACAATTATATTTGTGGTGCTGTGCCTTTACGACGTTTCGTGCTGTACAAGCACGACTGCCTGGCATGCAAGGGCTTTGCGGTTGCCGATGGGGCCGAATCCTTCCATGGTGGTTGCCTTGATGTTAACCCGTTCTGTGTCCACGCCAAGCAAACCAGCCACGCCTTCTCTGATCGTTTGTTTGTGCGGTTTGAGTTTGGGAATTTCCGTGATTACGGTAATGTCCGCATTCACTGGAACCAGTCCGTTTTCCGCCAGCAGGGCTACGCAGTGCGCAAGCAGTTTACGGCTGTCCGCGTTCTTGTATTTCGGATCTGTGTCCGGAAAGTGTTCACCGATATCTCCGAGTCCGGCTGCTCCGAGCAGGGCGTCGGCAAGTGCATGAAGCAGACAGTCCGCGTCCGAGTGTCCCTTGAGTCCGGGCTCTCCGGGAATCTCAATGCCACCGAGTATCAGGGGACGGTCCGGCGAAAACCCGTGTATATCAAATCCCAATCCAGTATACATTTTTGTCTTGTCCATTATTCCAGTAATCCTGTTCCCAAATCAGTTGTTTTGCAAGTAACAAATATTGTTTTGCAAGTAACAAATAACCGATAACAATTAACCTGCTAAACTGCGTTTCCGCTCAGCGGCAGCTTGATGGTAAAGGTGCTTCCTCTGCGCCATTCAGACTTTACGTCAATGGTTCCGCCGTGGCGCTCGACAATGCCGTAGGTTACGGAAAGACCGAGACCGGAACCCTGTCCCTGCTCCTTGGTGGTATAAAAGGGTTCGAACAGATGCTTGAGGCTTTCCTTGCGAATGCCGGTTCCAGTGTCTGCAAATTGAATAACCACAATGCCGTCGGCATCAGAAAGCTTTCGGGTCTGAGCCTGTTTGGCCCAGTCTTTCTTGACCGTGTCTTCGAGTTCGTATGCCTGCGTGGATATTCGAAGTTCTCCGCCGTTTTCCATGGCCTGCAGGGCATTGAGAATGAGGTTGATGAATATTTGCTGGAGTTCGGGCTGCGCCCCCTGGATAACGGTTGGTTCACCGGTGAGTTCTTTTTCAACGCTGGTGTGGGAGTCCCGGATCTGTTTGTCCATCAGGTCAATGGTGGTGTTCAGGGTTTCATTGACATCCACGGCAACGAATTCGTCTGTACCGGTTTCGGATTTGTACCGGGCAAAGTCCAGCATTTTCTTGACAATTTCCCGAATGCGCTCGACTTCGCTCTTGATAAACTTGAGGTAGTCGGACTGTTCGCCCTGCTCTCCGATTTCCATTTGCAGCATCTGGATGTAACCGGAAATGGTGCCCAGAGGATTGTTGATCTCATGGGCCATGCCTGCAGCCATCTTGCCGATGCCGGTCAGGCGGTCTGCGCGGACCAGGGTATCCCGGGTACGGAGCAGTTCCTCGTGCAGGTCTTTGAGTTCAGCCCTGCGGGTTTCTTCGTTCTGTAGCAGCCGGTTCATTTCTTCGGACGTAAAAAGATCCCGGCAGATAATCACGGTTCCCATAGGTCTTTTATTTTTGTCCCGCACCACAGACGGGGTGAGGGCCAGGTCAAAGACCACGCCCCCGGTGTGTTCAAAGGAGGTCTCGTAATCGATCACGGTCTCGCCCTCCCAGACCCGTTCAAGCACCTGCTGAAAGTCGTTCAGGGTCTCTCCGGAAAAGACGTGTTCCAGCGACCGGCCTCTTTCCTCATCAGCCTTGATGTCAAAGATCATTTCCGCGGCCCGGTTGATGACCGAGATCTTTTGATGTTCGTCCAGCACAATGATTCCCACGGACAGGTTTTCCAGAATCCGGTCCAGGTAGTTGTGCATGGTTTCGAGTTCTTTGCGTTCTCTGGCCAGAGACTCGTGCTGGGTGGCCAGTTCCACATAGACCGCGTAATGGCTGGAGAGTGTTTCCAGGAGCCGGAATATCTGCGGCGTAAATTCCGCGATACCGGCCGGGGTGAGCAGCACGGTGACTCCGGTGCGGAAATTATCGGTAATCATGGGCACCAGTATCATGTTTTCTTCCGCGTCCGTGCCTTGTTCGACGCTCTCAGCAGGGACCACCGAAGAGTGTGCTTCTTTGAGAACCCAGGCAAAGGTTCCACTTTCGATCTTTTGTTCGATGAGCGCCTTGTTTTCTTCACTCAGATCCGCGCTGAACGCCAGTTCAAATTTCCGGTTTTCGGTGTTGACCAGGTAGACCCCGGCGGCCTGGTAATCCACTACTCCCTTGACCGCTGAGCAGAACAGCTCCAGCAGCTGACGGATGTCGGAAATACTGTTCATGACCGCTTCGTTTTTGTATATCAGCTGGAATTCATCCATGGAGTCTTTGAGCGCCCGGTTCAGGTTTCGCAGGTTGGCCAGCTGGCGCTCGCTAAGATCGTTAAGCCGATCGAACTCCTGTTCCCGTTTTAGAATGGTTTCTTCAATATACTGAAGGGATTCGGCCAGGGTCTGAAAGAGATCATGGTCTTTTTTTTCCAGCTTGGAAAGGGTGTGCTGATTAAGGTATTTGATCAGTTCACCGGAAATCGTATGCAGAGGTTTTTTGTCTTTTTCTATATTATCTTTCATTGGATGACAGCACTCCCTTGACCGTGCAGACAATGCTTACGACTGCAAAGAGCAAAAAGAAGTAGAGCTCAACGAATGCGAGCGAATATTCCTTAATCATAAAGGCCACGCACACATTGAACGCAATAACCGACATGTAGCAGATGATTCCGAGAACAGGCTGAAACAGTCGTTGCGAATCCGGATATTCGGGCAGGATCTTTCCGTTGAGCCATTTCCGGTCAAGGATCAGAAAGCCGCCGATAATGGTAATGGCCACAAGAAACCATCCGCCGAAGTTTGACTGCGGAATGTGAAAGTAATGCCCTTCGTGTACATAGTAGTATATCTTTCCGAGGAACCATCGTTCTCCTTCATGCGCGACCGGGTCTGTGACAATATCCAGAAAAACCATGAGCAGTGCGGCAAAGAGTGCTGTCCAAAGCGAGTAGCGGATTTTCGGGGTTTGCCGGGATACGACCCTGCCGTTTTCAATCGCGACCGGAGAGATGAGAAACACGGCGGTGTGATAGCTGAAAAAGGCCAGAAAGGAATAGGAAAGCGAGTCCATGAACGGTACTCCGAAAACCCAGAGTTCCTGGCTGCGGGTGGTTTCGATGTAATGATACAGGCCATAGGGAAATCCGTTGTGAATGGAGGAGAACTCCGAGCACCAGGCAATGACGTATGCCCAGACCGTAAACAGAAGGATTCTGCGCCAGCCGAAATAAAGGCTGCCCACAGTCAGGTGTGCGGCCAGGAACATGAAAACGTAGGGTCTGAGCAGAACGGTACCTGCCAGCAGTCTCAGAAATTCCAATCCGATCCTCCAGAAAGAAAAAGGTATTCAGTGTTTCCGCCTTTGCCCCCTTTAATCGGGGACTTGATTCTCTGCAGTACGCGAAGTCCGTTCGCCTGGAAGTCTTTTTCCACGCTGCGAAGTGTGGCTTCGATGTGTTCATCCGGAAGTACACCTCGCTCAAGGATTTTTTTGTCCGCTTCGTAGTGCGGCTTGACCAAAGAAATAATGGTACCGCCTCTTTTCAGAAACCGGATCGCGCGCGGAAGAACTTTGGACTGCCGGGTCCAGCTGGTGTCAATGGAAATCAGGTCCATGCTCTCGGGAAGCTCTACGTGCATGGCATTGGTCCGTTCCATGACCGTTACCCGTGGATCGTTCCGCAGGCTCCAGTCCACAATCCCGTAACCGGTATCCACGGCATAAACCCGTTCGGCTCCCCGCTCCAGAAGGCAGTGGGTAAATCCGCCTGTGGCGCACCCCAGGTCTGCACAGGTCCATCCGGCTACACGAATGTCAAAGGCGTCCAGGGCGGCTTCGAGTTTAATGCCGGCTCGGGATACGTATTTCTGTTCCTGTTTGCTCATGATTCGGTTGTCCAAAAGAGTTATGGAGATTATACAGGAATTGCCGACCGGTTCAACAGAAAGATCGGAAGTGTTCTTTATCATTTGTTCGGCAGGATGCCCCTGCAGGCATAGAGCGCCTTTCTGCAGAAAGGGTGAAAAGTCGCTGAACAGGTATACTCTGTGAAATGATTTTTGGTTCATCCGACTAAAGCGTACTTTGCTTTGTGAATGGCGAATATTTTTAGTCTA
>CAZGEP010000028.1:0-35874 GCA_964524955.1 uncultured Planctomycetota bacterium
GCTCGAGTAAAATTAAAATCACTTTATCCTAATCTTTATTGTTGACAATGCACTAAGCGGATCAAAAACGTGGCTCCGCCGACCCGTTCACTTTGTCAAAAAAGTCTTTGCGCAGTTCAATAAAAAAATAAAGAATTAGACAGGATTTACAGGATCAACAGGATAAAAACGGATGTGATTCTTTGTCGGCCTTTAGTTTTTCCTTATTATCCATCATCTTATACTATCAGAAAGCTCTTTGAAAACCTGCTCATGCTGCCGAGTCATCTTTTCAACACTGAACTCTTCTACAGTTCTCTCAGCGTTCTGGACCAACTCTGCTGCCTTTCCGGGCTCATCCAGCAGAGAGCAGATCTCTTTCGCAGCACGTTCTGCTTCGCGCACCCCGACCAGACATCCGTTAACATTCTTCTGAATCAACTCGCTATTTCCGCCGACATCAGATGCCACGATTGGAACCCCCGCAGCCATGGCCTCCAGAAGGGTATTGGCAAAGGGCTCCCACCGGCTCAAGTACACGAAGACATCCATTCCCGATATCATGTCTGGTGCATCAGTCCGGTATCCGAGAAAATGAACCCGATCCTGGATCTTCAGCATTCGGCTGAGATCCTCAAGTTTGCTTCGCTCCTCCCCGTCTCCGGCTATCACAAACTGAACATCCCGGCTGTCTGTAATCAGGTGTGCGGCTGCCAGGAAGACATCCACGCCCTTCTGCCGGGTCAGACGGGCAACGGTTCCGACAATTGGAACCCCCTTTGGAATACTCAATTCTTTTCTCAGTTTCTCCCTGTCCGGATTGACCTTCATGTCAATCCCGTTATAGACTGAAGTCAGTTTCTCCGCTGGATACCCACGTTCCAGAAACTGCTTCCTGAGCGAGTCCGATACAACCACAAAACGGTCAATCCATCTGGCGGTACAGCAGTCTATTTTCTTCAACCGCATGAAATAAAACGATGAATCGTGCCGTGTCATGTTGAGACGCTCCACCACTTTACACCCGGCCCGATGAAGCACCGGTGCATTGAGTCGCGAGATATGCAGCATCACCACATCCGCGGGACGCCTTCTCAATGACCGGTACAGGCGCAGATACCACAGCGGATTCCATCTCGAATATCCTGCGATTATTTCCAAATCCGTCCCCAGCGCCCTCAACCGCTCTGCAAAAGGTCCATCACCGCTGAGTATAACACGAACGTCAAACAAATCCCGGTCCAGATCCCGCAGCAGCAACAGCACGGTCTTCTCCACCCCGGCCATCACTGCCGGCGAATTGCACAGAAAGAGTATACGGATTTTATTCTGTTCGCTCATGAATCTCCCTGTATACATCCAGGTACATGGTGCTGACATTTGACCAGTCCAGACGGTCAGCTTCTGCCCGGGCGTTCCGGACCAGCTCGCTTCGCTGTCGGCTATCCCTGTAGACATCCAGCACATTATTGCAGGCTTTGATGTTATCCGATGACGGATAGAGCAGGCCGGTCACTCCATTTCTTACCACATCACGGCAGCCTGGAGAGTCAGCACATACAATCGGAAGTCCCGCGGCCATGGCTTCAATCAATACCATTCCGAATGTCTCGGCCAGGGAAGGAAAGACAAAGCAGTCAGAAACGCAGTAGATTTCAATCAACCGCTGGGCCGGTGTTTCATAAAGATCGCCGGACACCGGGCTGATTCCCTCCAGGAGTGTAAATCGGTCTGTCAGTCCCTGTGTGTTGATATAATTTCCAAGCGCGTTCACTCCATCGCCCACCACACAGCAATGAACTTCCGGAATATCCGGTATCAGCCTTGAAACAACATCAGCCAGTGCCCTGAAATTCTTTTTCGGGTGATTGCGTCCAACCGACAAGAGAATGTATGCAGTTTCCGGCAGTCCCAGACGTTTTCTCAACTGCGGTTTCTCTTCCTCAATCTGAAACCGCTGAACATCCACGCCGTTGGGGATCATTCGAATCTGTTCCGGGGACACGCCGATTGACAGCAGGTCCTGCTTTACAGTTTCCGTCAGGCAGGTAACCGCGGGATACGATACTGCGGCGCGGCGAATCAATGGTTCGAGCTTGGGATCCAGCCGCATCCCGTACCTGATCTCCGGAAGCACCTGAATATCCGCGCCCCTGGCAGATACCAGCGCACGGATGGTATTCTGTCGGATAAAATCCGCAAATGCCCAGCCAAACGGATAGAGCATGAACACATGCCAAATGTCAACGTTCAAGGCGCGCAGTTTCCGGGCCTGAAGTTCCAGATAAATTTTTCCCAGTGCCGGAAAGGCATTCATCAGTCGGCTCGTACCCGGCCAGTAGCCGATAATCGGAAAATCCAGCCGATCACGGACAGCAAGCGAACTTCGGCAGGTAAAGAGCGTTACATCATGCCCCCGGGCCGTCAGATTACGCGCAACATTGGCAATGCAGATCTCAATGCCGCCGACCACAGGAAAAAAAGAGGAGTTAAGCAGAAGAACTTTCATTATCACTCACGGTATACGTGTCCAGGTTATTGACCGATATCCTGTTTCCGGTTGATATAATTTTCAATATTGACTTCAATGCCGTTGACTATCGCGGTTTCCGTAACTAGGGTCTTCCGCGGATAAAAACATTCGCGGCAGACCGGAAGGTTCTTAAACCCATCTTTCTCTGCGTGCATCTTCCGTATTCGGTTCATCGCTTCAGAATGCCACAGGTCATGGATACGTTCGGTTGTTGCATCACCGATGCAGACGGTGCCGTATTCATCTGCTGTACAGAGCACGGCCTTGCCGCTGGACAGAACCGGAATACGCTGATACGGCATGGGGCAGTAGAAATCCGGCTCATAGACAATATCCGTATCTCTGCCCAGGTAATCAATGATCGGATTGAACGCGACCAGGTCCGTCACTGGAGCCAGAAGATCATAGTACTGCTGCGGATTCCCGCGGATGGCCGGCCAGATGGTCTGGACCTTGATCACAGGTTTGACCAGGCCGTTCGCGGTTTTATACTCATGGATGTCTTGTAATTTCTTCAGTGTTTGATCGAACCTCAAAGGCGTTCGAATCCGGTTGTACACGTCTCCGACACCGTCCACGGATACCGTAATCCAGTCCGCACCTGCCTGCTGGATCTCTTTGAAAAGATCCAGTTCCAGCAGGCTGCCGTTGGTCAGAAAGGAGACCTCTCCAATGCCCGCATCCTTGGCATACTGAATCGCCTGGATAAAATCCGGATGGAGCGTTGGCTCACCACGGTAACTGAGCCGCAGCGCATAAACCTTTCCGCGAACCTCATCCACGATCCGCTGAACCAGATTGATATCCACAAATCCCCGATTCACTTCCTTTTCAAAACGCCTGGTAGTGGTATAACACATGGGACAGTTGAGATTGCATACCGAAGACAGCTCCAGGTCGACCTGAAGCGGATAGTCGCGAACAATTTGCTTCTCAGGATTCTCCTGCCAGGCGCGTCTGTATTCAGCGTATTCGTCCTGATCCCACCCGACGGCCATCTTTCGGAAAAAGGCCTGAATACGCTCAGGGGTGTCGAGTCCAAAATGGCCCTTGTTCACCGGTGCTTTCATGTCAGATATTTCCTCCTGTATCGGGAAGCAATCGCTCCTACTGTCCGAGCAGCCCCGTTACCATCAACAAGTTTCCGACCGATTTCCCCCATGCGTTTCCGCTGCTCAGGTGATTCAGCAAGTGCTGCCGCAGCGTCCTGAACAGCCTTCAGATCCGGCGGATTGTGAAATCCCAGATTGATTCCAAATCCGGCACGTGCCATTCGCTGCGCAGTCACTTCTTCAAACGGCTCATTGCAGACCACCACTGCAGGGGTTCCGCAGCAGGCTGCCTCAAACAGGGTCATGCCTGCGCCGCAGACAATCAGGTCTGCACGGACCATGCGCTCATGCATATCCGAAACCGATCCCGAAACCTCACAGCCCTGATGCGCACAGGAAGACAGGGCAGCCTCCAGTTCCGCATGATGACAAAATGCAGGACCGGTAACAACATCAAAATTCCAGTCCCTGCACGCCCGAGCTGCTGCCCGGGCCGTAATCGGTAGAAATCCGTACGTGTCCGCGCCGCCCGCGGTAACAAGTACCCGGCGCACCTGCTGACTCCATTTCCGGTTGCGCGTGTGTATGTCGCGAAATTCCTTTTTCAAAAAAATAAAAGAAATATCCGAGAGCGAGTCGTTGACCGGATAGAGGGGATTGATCCGCAGGTCCGCCTGTTTTGCAGCCGGGCCGTCGTCGTCAATCGTAACCAGCATGCGAGCCAATGGCCGGAATCCGCTGATATATCGTGGATCGTTCCTGAGCATATTGAATATCACGATGTCCGGATTGAATGAACGTGCCAGACCATAATCCTTCCGACTGCCAAACGCCCGGAGATGTCCGAGTCCAACAGATTCAAGAAAGTCCACTGCTTGAGCATCCGGTTCAGCCATCACAGATATTTGACATCCCTGTTTCTCAAGCTCCCGGGCCAGGGCCAGCACACCATGCAAATCCCCCATGCCCTGGGTATGATTGCCCCGGGTTCTGAAAAGTACGCGAACAGCGGTATCGAATTCCGTGCTCACTGAATCATCTCCCATGTAATCACTGTATCCGCTGGAATATCCTGTGCAGTTCTCCGGCCCAGTGCAATGGAAAGCTGCCTGGGATCAATACCGTGGCCGGGACGCTTAATTATCACATTTTCCGCTGCCAGGCGGTCACCTTTTTTTAAAGAACAGTTTGCCACCAGGCTTTTGCGGGTTTTCTTTCGCATATCCATTTCCGAAGACGCCGGTCGCTTGATGCCATTACCCATCATAGCCTCGGTCTCGCGGATCATTGAAACAATCGCTTTCATCTCTGCCGGGTCCGCAGACAATGCGCAGTCCGGAGCCGGGATATTCTTATCCAGCGTAAAGTGACGTTCGTAGACCAATGCGCCCAGGGCCACAGCTGCCGCTGGGGCGGAAAGTGTTGTGGTGTGGTCGGAAAATCCGATGATTACCCCCAGGCTCTGACGCATAGTCTGAAGGGTACGCAGGTTGAGTTCAGACAAATCATGGATCGGATAATTGGACAGACAGTGCATCACAACCAGCTGATCATTCCCGACGGCATGAATGGCTTCCACGGTCTCAGCCACCTCGGACAGGTATCCCATTCCGGTTGAAATGAACATCGGCCTACCCAGCCCGGCAACATCGATCTGGAAGGGAATGTTGGTCAGATCATCCGCCCCAAGTTTATATACAGAAGCGTTCAGCTCTTGCAGCAGCGGCAGATCGGTTGCGTGCGACGGCGTGGAAAAAGGGATCACGCCTTTTTCCCGCGCGTATGTAAACAACTGCTTGTGGTGTTCCGCAGAGAGTTCGTATTCTTTGAATTCATCAAACTGGTTGCCGCCGCCAGCCTCGTGCGGAAACTCGATATCCCGCGTCACAATGGTTTCCGCGCGAAAGGTCTGAAACTTCACGGCATCCACTCCGCACTCCACAGCAGCGTCTACCGTTGCCAGTGCCTGTTCAATGGTCGTATAGTTGTAGCCGATCTCTGCAATAATAAAGACCAGTTCTCCAGGACCGATGGTCTGGTTTTCTATCTGGATCTTCTTCATACGGTTCTCCTTCTCAGCGCTCATTGCGTGATCGAATTGTTTCGTCCAGTATCCGGGCCGCCCGTTCACAACTTCTGCCGTCCAACGGGCCCAGCAAGTCGTTCAGAAATCCTTCCTGCGGTTTCTTGTTGCCTCTTTCTGTTGCCAGCAGCCGGTCCACGGCAGTCAGCATCTCCCTGGAGTCGCGCAGGACCGGAGAAAACTCACAGTGATCTTCCCACGGCGCCATGTTGATCGCACCTTCAGGCAACACGGAGATCACCTTCTTTCCATGCATCATGGCTTCAAAGGCCACAGAGGAAAACGTACAGATCATGATCGAGCATTCGCGGATCATATCAGCAATGTCCCCGGATCGAAATTCAATCCCCGGGAACTGGCTGCCAAGCGCCTCCATATCTGAATAACTGCTGGGATGCGGCTTGCACACGACTCGGTATTTTTCCGCCAGTCCGCTGGTATGTACATACTGGGCAAGGTCACGGGTATCATAAAGGGACGGCGCAACCAGAATCATCTGATCCGCATTTGCCTTTTCCGGGGCAATATCATACGGATCATAGCGACACGCACCAGCAACAGCAAGCCTCTCTTCTGAAATTCCGTTTTCCAAGAAAATCCCTTTTGGATACTCCCCATCCAGAATCATACGGTCCGGTATAGGCATCCCCAGACCTACATTCCGGTCACTCCAGCGGACCAGACTGTATCGCCGGCTCCAGGGACCGTGCTGAAATCCAACAAAGGGTATCGACGCCTGCTGAACAGCGTACGTAATCAATCGTCCCCATCCATGTTCAAAGCTGTATGAGCAGACGCATTTGGGTTGTGTCTTTTTCAAAAGACGATTCAGCCCCACGGCAGCAAGCCGGTGACAGGGAGCGGATGCAATCGAACGGCCGAGTTCATTCCTGAAAATCGGGGAAAGATCCATTCCAGACAGTTGAACAGAGCCAAGCCCTGTGCCGTACCGGACTTCATTCATAAGCGTTGACAGGCTCCAGAAGGAATGGAATACATCTTTTTTTTCAAGACAGGACTCCAGAAGCGTGAAGGGGAGCGGGATCTTCTCCTGCTCTGCAGCCAGGAAATCACAGGCTTGCCTGCACTCCTCACCGGAAATCCCCAGCCGGTTTCCGAATACAGTAAAACAAGAGGCTGTTTTCCAGTAACGTGCAACCCGTTCCGGGGTATCGAGCAGATATTTGTCAACAACTACATCATTTCCGGTCTGCCGCAGGTACCGGATGGGCGTCAGGAAAAGACAGTCAACGTCTGCTTCTGAAAGCCGCTTGTATCGGAACCGTTTTGCCTGCCCAACGGCTGTAAGATACCGCCTGAAATTCAGCATGCGTGAGAGCAGAAGACGCGGCCGTGTTTGTCTGAAGCGGTCTGCGCAATATACCATCAGTTTCTTTTCCGGATATGCAAAACAAAGCGGAGCTGCGGACGCCCGCACATCTGTGTAAACAAAAATACGCTCCGGACCGTGTCTGCGGATCCAGTCGCGAATCGCAAGCACTCGAAACGACCGAAGCATGGCCGGATATACCAGCGTGTTCTTCTCCCGTAGCTCATGCGCCCACCAAAGCGGCATTTCTTTCCATATACGGGTTTGCAGCAGTTCCGGGTGTGTATCCGGAATAAATGAGATCAGGCTGTCGTATTCAGCGGCGTACGTTTTCTCTGCCTTATCCAGCAACACGCCTCCACTGACATACGAAAAAGAGCGGTCTCTGCAAATCGCTTTCAACTCTGGACACGCGAGAAAGCAAATGACCGCAGTTTCACGCTCAGATGACTGAGCAGTCTTTTCTTTCACACGTTTGAGGTCTGCCCCGGGAAGAATGACTATAAGGTTCTGGATATTCATTCAAAAAGCTCTCGAAGTTGATCCGGCACATTGGATATGGAAAACGCTTCGGTTTTCTGTTCTCCGATCGTACACTTGAAAAACACCATCCATACATCGGTTATGCCATTCGCCATCCGGCTGGGTTTGCCACGGTAGCCATAGGGTTCCACGCAGCTGAAGCAGGATAGCTCCTTGAAAAACGATTTCAGCTCCCGGCCATTGATCACATGATAGTTGATCTGCGGCACATCAGATTCCCGATCTGCAAAACTCGGCTGAAACGTTCCGGCATACGTCGGACCAGTGATCAACCGAAAGTCTGCAAGCACGAAACCGCGGCTCTGTGCTGTCATGCGGGTAAAGAGTTCTCTCCAGTTATCCACCAGATGCATCAGACCGCTGGAGAAGACCAGGTCGTATTTCTCTTTCACAGGAAAAGGTCCGGTTCCGGAGTACGCAACAAACTCAGCCTGTGGATAGCGTTCTTCTGCCTGAGCGACAAACGCCTCAACCACATCCATACCCGTATACGAAACCTCCGGGTTCAGCCCTGAAAAGATTTCGTAAAAACCGCCGGCCGCGCATCCTACATCCAGTATGCTGCGAAGAGAACACAGAAACTCCCGGGTCAGAAACCATTGTTCGCTCGGGTACAAATCCGTGTACCGGTTGCGGTTCTCCGTATAATACTGAATCGTGTCCCTGCCAGCCCATGTATCTACCGGATGGCTACCCATTTCCATTCTCCTCGACAAAGGCTGCAAGCAAATCCGCAAACAGCTGCATGACCTCCGGAGGTCCAAGTGTAATTCGCACGGTATTGGCAAATGTCCCCGTGGAACCCGAGGCCTTGATTAACATGTTGTTTTCCAGGGCAACCTGTTTGAACTGCTGCGCCTTTATTTGCGGCGGAAATCTGAGCGTGATAAAATTTCCACTCTGCCCAAGACATTCGATGCCCAGCTCTGCGCAGCAGTCTTCAATATACGTCCGTCCATGAGCGACCTTTTGAGCGTATCGCGCAACTCGTTCCTCATGATCCAGGACAATGGATACAGCAAGTGCACTCAGACGGTTCATTTCATACATAGGTCTGGCCTTGCAGATCTCCGGCGCAATATTTTTCGAGACAGCCATAAACCCGGCACGGCATCCGGCCAGTCCGAACGCCTTGGAAAACGTCCGCGTCACTACCAGATTGTCGTTCTCAATGACCGTCGGCATCATGGTGGTAGCTGTGAAATACGAATAGGCCTCATCCACAAGCATCAAAATCCCAAGTTCCCTGCATTTTGCCAGGCATTCCAGAAGAACGTCCGTGCGGAACTCGGATCCTGTGGGACTGTTCGGATTTGCAATCACAGCGATGGATACCTCAGCGTCCAGCGCCTGTATCAGATCTCCGGGATTGTGTTTCAGTTCTTCGTCACAGTCCACAGAACGGATTTCGCAGTTGTTCATTGCCGCATAAACCGAAAACATGGCATAGGTGGGATTCAGGCTTACGATGGTTGATCCAGATCGAGCGTATACATCAAATACACGCCGGATGGATTCGTCTGAACCATGACTGAGAAAGATCTGTTTTTCCGGAACACCGCAATACGTACTCACACGCGTCCGCAGCCTGTTCAACTCCGGATAAACACTGAGCGTATCCGTCGTCAACATCCGTTGGAACTCACGGGCAAAGAACGAACAGAGCTCCGGGTCCAGGCATTCATTCTTGTCCAACCGAAGGAAGCCGGTTCTGGACTCGGGATTGGATTCCCGCTGAATCCGTCTGTACTGGGGCTTGGGTTCAGGATTCATTCTCGTACTTCTCCAACACCTTGTTTTTCTTCAGCCACCATTCGACCACAGGGATCTGCCACTCATAATCCACATCACATCCTGCCTCCTGCTTGAGCGGATAAATCTTCTGCCCCATCCACTTCTGGGGCAGCTGACCGTCTTCGATGTGTTCAAGGTTACGGGGCCGAACCACGCTTAACGCTACGTCCGCAAACCAGCTGTCGCCCTGAGAATCCCGATCACAGCTCAAGTTGTCGCATTCAAAGACATCCAGGGAATGAAAAGGATGAAGCAGTCCGTCCTCACCGATCTTGCGCGCGCGAAGCGGACTCCACATATTATAGCGGGAAACCGTGACCGCGGAATCATATTCCGGATTAGCGCGCAGCACTTCCACACCCTCGTCAATGCTTTCCGGCAACAGGGTGGCTGCGTTGCAGAGCAGCAGAATTACGATCTCCGGTTTTTCTCCGATCCGTTCTGTGATGGTTTCATATCCATGCACAAATGCGTGATCGCCCAGGGCTTCGCTGGTACACAAACGCTGAGGCCGTTCGATAATCTCCACTCCGGTGTCGTCGGCCAGGGTCATGAGTTTCTCGTCATCGGTGGACAGGTAAACACGGTCAACGGTCCGGGCCTCCACAGCCGCTTTCATCGGATACCATGCCAGCGGATGGCCGAGTACGGGAAAGTGATTCTTTCCCGGAAATCCGACACTGTGTTTTCGTCCCAAAAGCAATGCGGTTATCATAATTAATATCTCTCCAAAAAAAAGTTATCAGCACGTGTTTTCAATACTACGTAACAATTTTCGAATTTCAGAATCCCTGTATGAACATTTCAAACATGCATCGTTTTCATGCGACCTGCCCTGCTCATGCAGAGATCGATATTCATTCTCCTTCTCACTCTGCCAAGCTTGAACAATATCAAGATCCCGAACATTCCCAAACGCCATCAAGGAGAAATCCTCCACACCATGCATCAGGCAGGGCAACAGCGTTCCATCCCAGAGTATGGTCATCCGCTGCCATAGAAAAGGACAGCAAAATCCAGCAAAGGCCTCTGAATACCCACCCGCTTCCGGTCCTTCTTCTCGCGCATCCACAAAACCGATTTCATCCGCGATATCAGACCACTGAGAAATATAAAGTTCCCGATGCGTTTCCATTTCCGGTGTCAGAACCGCTTGCACCCGAATTCGGGGCACAGCTGAGCCTGCCTGATTACGAACCCTGCGTAGTCGAGCGATATTTTTGCACACATAGTCATAATCTCCGCCCTTTCGGATCCAACCATAGCTTTCTGCACTCCATCCGTCCACAGAAATTGATATCCGTGGAATACGGCTTTGGACAATCGTATGGCACATTCCTTCATCCAGAAGCATACCGTTGGTATTGAAGTAACAGTCCATAATGCCGCTGTGTATCGTATAGTTGATCATATCCATCAGCCCGGGATGCAAAAGCGGTTCACCACGCAGACTGAATTTAACACAGCAGACACCAGCAGAAGCGGCCTGATCAATAATCGACTGAAAGAGGCTGAGATCCATAAATCCCTTTTGTCCACCTCCCCAGTGATCCGCTGCGGCCGCACAATGAGCACAGTTCATATTACAGGTATTGGTAGACTCAATATCCAGATGGAGCGGCGCCGGAGCAACAATCTTCTCTTTCGGATTTTTCTGCCACGCCGTGCGATATGCCAGAAAGACAGAATCTTGTCCGCGGTCATCAAAAACCGATCCACCTGTGCTGTGATAATTGGCATTTTCTGACAGATCAGACATGGGAATCCTTTCTGAAAAATAATATCGCGGATTTCATGGTTACTGCAATCTCCCGGCGGTCCGTACGCACGCTTCCGGGAACCAGCAGCACAATCACCGACACCGAGAACGTATAGATCATGCCTTGAATAAAAAAACCGGAAAATGGCTGAGGAAGAAAGACCAGCAATCCGGACATGCCCGAATAACAGACCCCGGCCTTAACAGCCAGCGCAGTCAGCAGCAGCAGTACGGGCACCCATGCCTGAAATACGAGTAAACGGACGTAAGAGATCGACAGAGAACGACAGATATAAAACAGCCGGAGATTAACAATAAAAAACTGAGTAACCAGAATCTGAATGGCCAGTCCAGAGGCGTTCAGATGAAGCCCGGGAATCCAGTAATCGCGTGGTGCCAGAAGCAGGTACGTGAGCAGGATTCCTGCGGGCATGCCGGCCAGTCCGGTATCCCGGTACAATGCGGTTTTTTCCGTTGCCTTGAGCTGCATGGATACAATATGCGACAGGGCCTGATGAACCGGGTAAAAAGCCATAAGCATCAACGGTAGAATCGCGCCGCTGTATTCTTCTCCGGCCAAAGTCTGAACGAGAAACGCAGACTGAACACAGATAAATGCTGCAAAATACGATGCGAGAAAGTAAAACATGCGACCGGCCTTGTCAAAGAGTTCCTGTATGCGTGACGGATCATTGCGTCCGAATGCCGCGGCGATCTCCTGCCAGCAGATCGGCACAATCGACGAGGTGAAGACAATAATGATCTGGGACCAGCGGAAGGCCAGGGAAAAGGCGCCCTGTTCATCCGATCCGCCGATCAGCTGCAGAAACCATCGCTGGAAAATTCCGTACACAAAAGAAACCAGGATAAATACCAGCATGGGTGAACAGTATCTCAGAAAATAGCGACCGATCTTCTTCATCCGCTGCCAGGAACGGTTATTTACCCAGTAGAAACGGCGCTGCCGGTAGACATACAGCCCCACGGCCATAATAATCGCGGCCAGCACAATATAATTCACCGCAATGTACGTGGAGAGTGTCAACCGTGAAACTACATACAGCCAGACGATCACGCCGACCTGCACCAGGGAGAGTATCATGGAAATCACCTGTGCGGTAATCGTCAGTTTCTTGGAGTCCGCAAAACGCATGACTCCATTGCGCCAGAACATGAGCAGGGAAACACCGGCCACCGCCCAGATCAGAGGCGTTTTCTGCCCCGGCCATATAAAATAGCGCACATCCAGAACGTCTGCAGCAGCAATGAGTCCGGCAAAGAGTCCAAGCTGTATCAATTCCCACAGCGGATAGAGCAAAAGCAGCATTCCGGTTTTTTTCTTCTTGGAGCACAAGGTAAAGAATGCACTGGATACACTCACGTCGGTCAACCCTTTCAGCTCTTTGAAAAAATGCAGCAGAAAATGAACGTTGCCGTAATTTCGCACGCCGATGCTTCTGGGAACAATTCCGGCGGTCAGGATGCTTCCAGCCAGCACCGTCACCCTGGAAACCAGGGTAAAGAAAAATCGTTTGCGTATTGAGTCCGATTCCGCCATATCATTTCCGTTTGTTACTGTTCGCGTACAAATGCAGCCCACTCATCAAAATATGCAGATGATGCCCGTGCGTACTCCTGCCGAAAGGATTCCACTGCCGCATGAACATCATGCGAATACCACCAGGATCGTATATCCATTCCGATCTTTTCGCAGTGCCCGGCCGCAGCCTCAGGCGTTTCGTGATAAACCCCTGCCTTTCTGAGCGAATGCAGGTAAACCGCCATGGTTGAAGACGGCGGAAATATCTCTGGAGAGAAGAAAAAGATAAAGGGCATATTCACGGCTGCCGCTTCCAGCAGAACCGTTCCAGGGTGATCGACAATGAGAAGATTGTCAAATGAAATGTACTTTGTCACCCGTTGTTTGGCGTCAAGAATATGGTCTGTTCCCAGAATGGAGGCCACCATTTTTTTCTCATGGGTTCCGTAGTCGTCAAAGTAAGGTTTGTAATAAAGCCGTTTTTTCATTATATTGCTGAGCCCTGAAATAAATGACAGCTTATGCTTCAAATACGATCCCGCATCTTCTGTTGTCAGGTTGCTGTCAAATCGATGACAATACAGCGGCCGCATGGTCCCGACCAGGATAATCTTTGAGCCTCGCCTCTCTTTCTTCCGGATTCGGCTCAGGTATGGGGAAGACATGGGCAGGACCCAGCCCTTGAAATTATCAGACTGATTCCATCCCCAGGAAATAAAATTTTTACTGGTTTCAATTTCAATTTTCTCCAGCGTCTGCAGCAGAGACTGTCCGTATCCGGCACCGTGCTGAACCGAAATCCATGTCCCCCCACTTTCAACTACACGGGCAATCTTGAAGGCTTCCGTCTGTGAATGGAGCACATCATTCCCGATCCAGAACCGAACCTGCTCACACCCCTCCAGTGCCGGTATGCCGGTCAGCAGTCTGCGTGGAATATTTTTAAGCAGCATCTCCGGCATCATGGACTCAAAGTCTGTTTTCGGAGAAAAGCCCATCTCGCGGACAAGGAATTCAGCGGGCTCTGCTTTGGGAAGAATTGGACAGGCGTCCATCTTCGGAATGTGTTTCCGCCTGCGAAGCATTCTCAGACGGATCCGATCTCTGCGCGGGAGACCCTTTACGCTGCCGAAGTGAATATCCGATTGCAGCCAGCGGCTGTAGCAGAAGCGACCGGCCCGGTGGATCCATCCGGCTGCCCGGGAACTCATGCGTTCCCGAAGAGATCCGGTGTGCTTGATTTTCCTTTCTGGCTCAGAGATTTTTACCCGAACACCCTCTTCTGCACATTGGATTCCTGAGAATTCAGCAAGTCTCATCATTTGTGAAAACAGGTGAATATTGTATTCATGAGTGGTAATGACCTGCGAAAAATGCGGATAATCCAAAACTTTATACGGAACAGGATCTTTCAGGATGCGAATACGAATATCTGGATTTTCCGGCAATTCCTGGATAAGGCGGATTCGTTCCCAGAAATCATAACATGCAGACACAAAAGCGTTCAGCCAGGTAATCGTTGCGATTCTCCAGAAATGATTACTGAAATCTGTTTCATACCACTGGTTGAACACGTCAGTCAGTCCGGGGATCAGGCGGTCAATCAGATCAGACACGTAGAGACCGGCCTCCTTATACTGAGCCTTGTTCTGCCAGGGTGTGGGCGCAGTCCTGTATTTCTCAAGCAGCTGGATCATGGATTCTTCTCTGTGGGTAAAACAACAGGGGCTGAGAAAAAGAGCCCTTTCCGGATGCTCTGGCCAGAACGGGGCAAATCCTGTTAAAACCAGTTCTATTCTCTCTGTATCCACAATCATCCGTCCTTTCTTCTGCTGCGCAGGTCCCTGCCGTTACATTCAGTCTCTGCTGCCGGGGACATGGTTGCGCAATAAAACAGCCGTCGGGTCTCTTCCGCTCCGATATTCATTAACGCGTCCAGTACAGACAAATGGGAAATAAATTCTCCACTGTTTCGCTGTACGTATTGCGGATGTTCATACGTGTGATAGTTGACGTCAATCCCCCTGTGTCTGAATGTGTCAAGATCCAGGTAATTTACACCATCCGGTCCGGAGATGTACTGATCCGCATTGATCGCTGAACAAATCTCAAGAATCAGTCGGCTTCCGTACAACTCATCCAGACCCAGGTCCGATGCAGACACTACAGGTGTTTGAATGTCAATGATATGCCGAAACATATCAATCAATTCCAGGTTAAGGTCAAGCAGCCTTTCATGATCGCTGTTGATGATTTTTTTCAGCTGTGGAAAGATTTCGTCAAAAAAAGGAAACCGGCAGTACTGATGATACATTCGCTGAACATAAACCTGCTTCCAGTTTCGAGACTGATCAATACGCACGTCCCGGATCAACTGTTTGTATCGCCCCCTGGTCATTACAGGAACCGTTACCCACTGCCAGGTATGCTGGTTGAGGATCCGGTTCCGGTTCTCAAAATACCGTTTTTTGAACTGAACATTGTCCAAGTATGCATAGATGTCGCATCGCTGCATTTTATCAAAAAATCCCAGCCACGGAAGGTGTTCGGGTTGTTGAACAGCCGCGATCGTCATGCGTCCGCCTCCAGACAGGCGTCCATAATTTCCCGGCCCGTCCACATCGGCGCGCTGTCTGCGGGCAGGTGTTGGCATATCCGCCGGATATATGCCAGGTCATCGGCTGTATCAATATCAAGCTTGAACCGGGAAACGCGCCTCGACCCCGGTACCGGTACAATCTCAATGGAATATTCTCCAGGGTAATCCAGAATATATTGAGTCACATGCTCTCTGTGCGCCTGCTTCTGTGCGCGCGAATCCAAATCCAGGAGTATCTCCGCTCGAATTATTTCCGCGCCGAATCCGTCCGGCAGGCCGCTCTCCGGTGGATTGTTGGCCGCGTAATCGCAATCAGACGTATAAAACATCCGGATCAGCCGGTCGACCTCAACCGGGTCGACAAATGGAT
Organism: uncultured Planctomycetota bacterium; assembly: GCA_964524955.1. Taxonomy (GTDB): domain Bacteria; phylum Planctomycetota; class CAZGEP01; order CAZGEP01; family CAZGEP01; genus CAZGEP01. The sequence continues at coordinate 15,583 of CAZGEP010000028.1, forward strand.
TATCTGCACAGACCCGTACGACCCCGTCGGGTTTAAACGCACGCACAGATTGTGCAAACCGGGACAGCACATCGGTCTCGCTTCCCTGAATCACATCGCAGTCAAGGCTGCGCGCGATCGCGCAGAGCGGTTCGCAGTTTGTGTCCGAACTGGTTGCCAGAACCACCCGGTCCGCGGCTGCCGTACTTCGAACGCGACGGAGCACCATTTCCAACAACGGCATTTCCCTCCATACCGCTTTCAGGCTCTTTCCCGGAAGTCGGGTAGACCCCATACGTGCCTGCACTGTGATGATGGTTTCTTTTTTACTGCTCATATAAAATTCACCGTCCGTACCTGTTTGAGACGTTCCAGCACTGTATTGTATTTGGTCATCCGGCATTCCGGACACCACTGACTGCAGAAAGATCCGTCACGTACCTGGGCGGACTGCTCCCGGCGCCTGCTGCCGCGCCAGATATTTCCAAAGGATTCCGAATTGATATTACCGATGGGTTCCATCCAGTCAAAGATATTCAGTCGGCCGCAGAGAAAGACACTGCCGTCCGAAGCAATTACGGTTGAAAGCGAATGCGCGACACATGGAAGCTCATTGTTTCCGGTAACCGTATTTTCCTGCATGGCATGGATGAGTACCCGAAAGCTGTCGGTCTCGTATTTACGCAGATAATAGAGATTCTCTTCAATACGCATCTCCGGATGATCAATCACGGGCCGCAGGTAGAGATAGTCCACCCCCAAATCATTGAGAAGGATCGTAATCTCCTCAAGGTTCCGGATGTTGTCCCGGGTAACCACATAACCGACCCCGATGGTGCATGATTCTTTGGCTGCGCACATCCGTCGGATGTTGGCGATTACCCGATCAAAAAAGTCCTTTCCCTTGAATTCCCGGAAGGTCTCCGGTGAATCCGCGTCCAGCGATACCCGCACCCATTCCATGCGAGGCAGAAATTCTTCAAAGGTAAAGAGCGTTCCATTGGTAATCAGCCCGACCGCGAGATCGCTGTCCAGAGCCAGTTCTAGTGCCTTGGAAAATTCCGGATGCAGGCAGGGCTCTCCCCCGCCTTCGAGTACCAGACCACGGGTCTGCTTCGCTGCAAGATCCTGCACCAGGTCCTTGTACACCGTGATATCAAGCGTACCGGGCCGGGCTGCACGCAGTTTGCTGTCCGAACACCACGTGCACCCGAGGTTGCAGTCATTGGTCAGGGAAAGCTCCACGGACACGGGATAAGACTCATCCGGATCATCGGATACCAGGTTTCGCAACTTTTCCGGATGAAGCAGCAACTTGTCCAGCCCGAATTCACTGGCCCGATCCGTCGTACTGGAGAGTTTCTTCAAATACGGATGACGGTCCATTGTATGCAGCAACGCGGCCGTGTCCGCGTGAATACCGGCCTGGGAGACCACTTCACAGAGAAACTCGTGATCTCTTCTGGTTTCAAGGATAAACCGGGCGTCTGGATCTGGGGACTCATACTCCTTGCGGCAGATTGAAAACATGCTGCTGTTCAGACGGATGAACAGGGAAATTTTCTGTGAATAGAGCTGGCCCGGTGTTTTATACCGGATCCGGTCCAGGGCGCTTCGGGTAATAATTTCACAGCCCAGGCCATAGGGAAGACCAAACAGATGCTCGTTATAGCTGAACTCGGCATTTTCCCGTACATGCGACGCCAGAAGCCTGCCGCACTGATGGACGTCGATCAGCGGCGCATCTCCCCGCACCAGAAAGGCGCTTGGTGAATTACAGAATTCAAGCGCTGCAGAGAGGCGGGCAGCCATATCATCCCGGTGGCCGCGCACACAATCGATTCCCAGCTCCGCGGCACGGTCCGCCAGGACATTGTCTTCTTTCCCGACGGATGTGCACAACACGATCCGACTGATACAGTCGGCCTGCTGCAGACGGCTGACAATCATTTCAAGCACCGTGAGGTCACCGATCCGCATCATGGAGCGTCCACTCAGGGTCGGGGAGCTGTGAACCGCGGTAATCAGTGCAGGAATTTTTTCTGCCATCATTCCATTCCTTATTCGATAACATGGCGCGTAAGCATGAATGCTTCAGCCAGTTCGCAACCAACCTCAACACCGCGCTTCATTGCCAGCGCCTGCAGAGCCTCTGGAGAACGGGCATGCGGATACACCCGCTGCTCGGTCTCATATGCTGCCAGCGCATCCTGTTTCTGTTTCATCAATTTTTCGGTCAGCGGAAAATACACGTTCGGCTGAAAGGCCTGCCCCGGATACGGCGGCGACTGTTCTGTGGATGACGGCGTTTCAACCATAAGCCATCTGCGGACAAACGGAACCGCTGCTGGCCGAAGAACCACACGAACGGCATCTGCGACCGCACGGTGATCCTGGTTGTTGTCCTGGTAAAAGGGAGAATACACGGTATCCGGCTGCCACTCCTGGATAAACTCTTCCATACGGATAATCATGTCCGCGAGATGCATATTCAGTTTCTCATCCTCCATGTCAAAGAAAACACTCTTTCCAAGACCCAGCACCTTTCGCGCGGTTTCCATGTGTGCAAGCTCGATCTCCATCTGCTCGCTGCTGTATTCGTGGTTGTAGACTCTGTGGGCGATAAACATGACCCGAACATCGCATCCCCTTGCAGCAAAAGCAGCCGCTGATGCGCCGCACCCCAGAACTTCATCATCCAGGTGCGGGGCAATAATCAGAATTTTCTCAGGATTCATTTCCATTCACTCCCAGTGTTTTTTTCAGTTCTTCGTTTGGCAGGTCCGCCTTTTCCCACCCGTACCAGATGGGCACGCATTGGTGATGGTCCGCAATCCACTCCGCATTGGGGATATCTGCGGACACGGCCTGAATTTCATTTCCAAAATCTGTCTTATCAAAAACTTTACCTGTCTCTTCTGCAATATCATAGTCAAATACAATGTACTTGTAATAACCGGAAACCATTCCTTCCGGAAAACGCACTCGCCGTTCGAATATCCGGTCAAACCGCCTGGCCAGTTGGGCTTTCCACTCCAGAATTTCTGGAAGACGCCTGAGCTGAACAATTCCCAGTGCAGCGGTCACCTCATTCATGCGGAAGTTAAACCCATCTGGATCCGGATAGGTCAACTTTCCATCACAGACAGCCTTCCCGTAATTCCGATGCCTTTTTACCCACTGGATAAAATCCGAATTCCTGCTCACCAGCATGCCGCCTTCCCCGAGCGGCATGGTCTTTGTCGCATAAAAAGAGTAGGCGCCGCCCAGCCCCCAGGAACCTGCGGTCTTTCCGTTCCAGCCTGCACCGTGTGCGTGCGCACAATCTTCGATCAGCACAATATTCTTTTGAGAGCAATATTCAGCGATCTGCGTGATCTCAAAAGCAATATGTCCGCCGATATGCGTTACACATACAGCCCTTGTGTCTGGAGTCACTTTCGTCTTCAAATCCTCAAGAGACATACAAAGGTCATCCCGGTTGCAGTCCACATAAACAGGACGTCCGCCTGCCCGGATAACAGCAACCGTTGTTGCCCAGAACGTATTCGCGGGAACAAGCACATCCCCGCCGCACACACCCGCATATTCAAAGAGCATGAGCAGCGCAGCCCCGCCGTTGGAAACCGCGGCACATTCCAGTCCAGTGCTTTCCGCAAAAAGTTTTTCAAATTCTTCCTGCATCTTTCCCTGGGAAAGAAAACCGGAGTCAAAGACCTGCTCAAGAAGATGAGCATATTCTTTTCTGTATTCAGATTCAAAAACGACTTTCATATTCCCTCCTGATCCCATCTTCATTTTCAGGCAAACAGCGACTTCAGACTGTCAATATTCTCCAGAAAATCAGCTGCGCTCTTGCGCAATGATTTAATATGAGCCAGCTGTTTTTTATAATGATTGAGCTGTTCGCGTTCCTTCTCAGACAATTCTGATACCGACATGTACTCAATCCGCTCTCCGGCTTCATCCAGAATTCGTTCCCCGTCTGCAAGCCGTCGTTCCAGACCGGTTCGGAGTTTACGAATGACAATATTCGTAATATCCGGATTGACATTATAAAAATCTCTTCGATCTCCGCGCACTTTAATACGGTAAACTGCTCCCCATGCTTCCAGTTCGCGGATATTGATGCTGGCGTTGCCCTTGCTCATCTGACAGCCGTCGGCAATATCCTGAAGCGATTCCGGTTTGCCGGAGATGTAAAGGAATGCATAAATCTGGCCGACGGCACCGTTGAGGCCCAGTCCAGCTGCAAGGGTTCCAACACGGTCCACAAAGTCATTTCGAATATCAGAAAGAGTTTCCATACGCGCCTCTGTTTTCATCGTTTAATATATATTAAACACTCATAATATACATCATTTTTAAGCATTTGTCAATATTTCTTTCAACTTTTTCTTGACAGTGAAGTATAATGAGGTATTATGTTATACCCGTTATAACATTATTGAGAAAGGGGCTGTAACAGTGGCACATCATAACCCATACGATATTGCGGCATTTATCTGGCCATCCTACACGGGTGATGAGCCGCGCGCAAGAATCTTCTGGCCGGAAGGCGATGGCGAGTGGGAAGTTGTTCGAAATGCAACGCCAAAGTTCCCCGGCCATGCCTGGCCCCGCCATCCGGTATGGGGTCACTGCAATGAAGCAGACCCTCGTGTCATGGAAATGCAGATTGACACTGCGGCCGAATACGGAGTCAATGTATTTCTTTATGACTGGTACTGGTATGACCGCAGACCCTTTCTTGAAAGCTGCCTCAACAACGGATATCTCCAGGCAAAAAATAATGACAAGGTCCGCTTTTACCTGATGTGGGCCAATCACGATGTCAAGCATCTGTGGGACATACGGAACTCCCATGAAATGGACACCGTGATCTGGAAGGCCGGCATTGACCGCCGGGAGTTTGAGATTGTGGGTCGACGGTGGATCGAGAAATACTTCACCCACCCCTCCTACTATACTATCGATGGCAAACCTGTACTGATGATCTTTCATTACCGTAATTTCATTGACGGCCTGGGCGGACCGGACGAAGCTGCACAAGCCATTCGCTGGCTGAATGATCAGGTAAAGAAATCCGGTATGCCGGGCATACACCTGCAGCTCAATGGCCATTCAGCAGATGAAGCCACGCTGCGAAAGATTGGTTTTGAAAGTTTCTCGCACTACAACTTCCGCATGTACCGTAATCCGGAACGAACGGATGACGAAGTGGTCGCAGACCCGGCGCCGGAGTGGGAGCGGATCTCGAAGGACACCTCGCTCACCTATTTTCCCCAGGTGTCCATTGGCTGGGACAACAATCCACGATTTAAGGAATTCAAGGAAGATCTGACCCGCCACAACACGCCCGAAACATTCAAGAAGGCACTGCTGGCTGCAAAAAAATATGCAGACAATCATCCGGGCCAACCGCCGCTCATCACGGTCAACAGCTGGAACGAATGGACCGAAGGCAGCTACCTGCAACCAGACAACCTGACCGGATACGGATATATAGAGGCGCTGAAAGACGTTTTTGGAAGAAATCAAGCTGATCCGAACAGTACACTTTGAACAAAGAATACGAACGTGAGGCAGGAACATAATATGAAACATCCGTCCGAGAAAACAACTGCACAAGAAGCCAATCCGTACCCGGATCCAGGCAGCATACGGCTGCAGGGAGAGCTGGGACGTCGCATGGAACTGACCGTGCGCAGAAATCTTTTTGCACTGGATATGGACAATACGTTTTTGCGCCATTTCCAGGAGCGTGTTCCCTATCCCTGGGAACCAGAGGAAAAGAAAGAATTTCACAAGCTGGGCAGAAGACTCTTCAACGGTCTGGGAGAAACCCTGGATGCAGTGGTGTTTTTTGCCGCGTATATGGACGATGCCGAAATCGTACAGCTGAAGGACCGGCTGATTCGTAAGATCCTCGCTACCCAGGATCCGGACGGGTACATTGGTCAGTTCGAAAAAGAGCCGGAGAACCGCCAGTTGCCCACAGACTTTGCCTTTGAAGACGGCAGTTTTCTTGCGCTGGCTCTGGCCAATGACGCATTGATGTTCCACAGCACAACAACACTGAACGCGGCACAGCGCCTGATCCACTGCATGAGCAGGGCCAACAGCATTCGCCCGGACATTGAAACCCGGACCTTTTCCGGCATCGGCTTCACCGATGCCGCACTGACCATATACCGAATCACAGGCGACAGGGAATTTCTGGATATTGCCCGCCACACCCGCCTGGGCCCCGTCCGTACATCAAACTATCAAAGCCTTCATGACTGGACCGATGATCCGCCCTTTCAGGCAGGCTGGCATGATTTCCGTCAGCAGAAAGAAGCACCCAAAAAAGAAACACCCAAGGCCGTTATTGATGACGGAACCGGTGACATTGCCCGGTCGGAAAAGAAGCTGCTCTGGCACGTATACCGTAATATGGAGCGCCTGGCCATCCAGCTGCAGCTCTACCGCATGGATCCGCATGACTGCTACCTGCGAATGCCCCGAATGATTCAGCGAGAGCTCTTTCAGACAGACACGTCCGGCGTTGCCGTCACCGGAGGCATCGGCAGGCATGAAGGCTGGTCCGGCGATCAACACTGCGGCCACGGCCTGGGCGAGACCTGCGCTTCCGCGATATCTCTTCAGTATTTCCAGGAATGGATTCGCACGGACCAGGACCTGGTACACGGCGATGTCATGGAGCGGATTATCTACAACCAGCTTTTTGCTGCACAGGAACCGGCAGGCCGGAAGCTTCGCTACTTCACCCCGGCAACCGGGAAACGGGTGTACTTTGACACAGACCTGTTCTGTTGTCCCGGCAACTACCGGCGCGGCATCTCGCGACTGCCTCTACATGCGGTCTTTCCATTAAAAAACGGCATTGCCGTAAACCTCTACACAGCATGTTCTGCAGAAATTCAGATGCCGGAAGACATAACCATATCCCTTGAAATTACGACCCGTTACCCCTCCGACGGATCGGTTGATATCAGCATCCGCCCGTCGCAGCCAGTGCTTTTTCCTCTCTTCCTACGGGTTCCGCGCTGGTGCCCGAATGCGACAATCACAGTCAACGGCGACAGCGCCACCCCCGTCATTGAACGGAAATGGCAGGCCGATGACACGGTACATATTGATTTTCCAATCAACTGGCGATGGGTCCGGGGAACCGGATTGCAGGACGGCCGGGCCGTTCTGATGCGCGGGCCCCAGGTCTTCACGCTCTCGCGCAAAGCAAACAGTCTTTCCGAAGACATGGTCCTGCACGACATCACTCTTGACACCTCATCCATTCAAGAGCCCCAGGCGGACACAACAATCCGTCCAGAGGGGCTGTCAGCAGTGGTTCAGGCATGGTCACCGCAAACCCCAACAACTCAACCACCGGATCTTGAGCTCACACTCACGGAATTTCCGGATCCGGACGGAGAAGAAGTCTTTTTCCGGTTGAACGACTTGACCACAGCCGCAAATGACGAACTCTTGGAAGGAGAACAACAGTGACAACCGGCAAATACATGATCCGGTGCGACATCGAAGGGGTCAGCGGTGTAGTCAGCTACGACCAGGCCGAACCCGGCAAACCGGAATACGCATTCGGGCTTCGCATGTTTCAATCTGATCTGTGTGCCTGCATTGAAGGGCTCAACAGCGGCGGTGCCCAGGAAATCGTCATTTACGACGAACATTTTTTCGGCCGGAACATTGACCCGGCCTGGCTGCCGGAGAACGCTTCGTTTATTGCAGGCAAACCTCCCTACCGTGCGGACTGGCCCGGTGGACTGGACAGCACCTTTGCGGGCGTGATCCTGGTCGGGTTTCACTCCAAATACGGAACGCCCGGCGGACTGCTCCATCACAGCTATGAACTGGACATCCAGGACCTTTCGCTCAACAGCGTTCCCGTGGGCGAGATTGGAATGGAAACTGCGATCGCCGGTGACTGGAACGTGCCGCTCCTGCTGGTCACTGCTGACAGCGCAGGCTGCAAAGAAGCCGAGGCACTGGTACCTGGCGTACAGACCGTGGCCGTCAAGGAGTCTCTGGGTGAGACCGGCGGACGGTGCCTGCCACTGGATCAGACCGCTGCCATGATCCGCAAGGCCGCTGAATCTGTTGCCTCTAACCCCCCGCCAACCAAACCTTATTGTTGCGGACCGGAAGTGACATTAGCTGTGCGTTTCAATCCGGGTTCTTACGCAGATGCAGTCTACCAGCTGTATTCCGATCAGATAACCGACAATGCCCTGATCATTACCGGCAAAACCGCCACTGAGATCTGGGCAGACTACTGGCAGAAAAAACTGGAGGCACAGCAGCATGCAGAATAATATTCGAAAATATGCCCGAATCGGACTGGTCCACCATATGCTGTATCCGAACTGCGGACAGGATCCTGCAGCGCACACTGCCACGCTCAAGGCACTGGCAAGCCGTACAGACATCGACACCTTTGACTGCTGCCTGCCGTACGACCCCGCTGCCCGCTCGGAACTCATTCAAGCGATCCGAAATTGCGGAAAAACAGACATCACCTTTGCCACCCATTTTTTTCCGCTTCGCAAACTCTCCCTCTGCACCCCGGAAATCCCGGAACAGGAGCAGGCGCGTATGGTAGTGCGCGACATGGTCGAATGCGCCGCAGCCATCGGCGCCACCGGGTTTATCTTTGCATCCGGCGGGCCGACACCGGCTGAAGCCACCCCGGCGCATTACCAGGCGTTTGCCGATTTCTGCAAATGGCTGTGCAGTGAACTCAAACCCCATAACATCACTGCCCAGCTCGAACCCTTTGACACCACAATTGACAAGTGTTTTCTCTACGGCTCAACCGGTGAATGCACAGCTCTGATTGAATCCCTCAGACCCGATGTCGACAATCTCGGCATTGAACTGGACGTGGCACACCTGCCGCTGATGAAGGAACGCTTTGCTCAGGCCATCCATACCACCGCCCCACACCTCAAACGGGTTCACCTGGGCAACTGCGTCCTTAAAGACAAGAATCATCCCCGCTACGGAGACACGCATCCGCCCATCGGCTTTACCGGCGGAGAGATCGATATTCCCGAAATCGCAGATATTCTCAAGGTTCTACTCAAGGCCGGGTTCCTCTCCGAGGAAAATCCTGGTAATCTGGTTTTGGAAATGACCCCATGGCCGGGCAGGAGCGTTGAAGAAACCATTGAAGACAACTTCCGGCGACTGGATGCGGCGTGGGAGATGGTGAATAGATGAAAATCGGTATCGGTATCGCCATCGCTATCGTTTTCGACGTTTAGAGCTTTTCGATCACGATACCGATACCGACAGAAATTACGACATTCGAACATACAATATCAATAACAGGAGAAAGCAATGAATAAAAATCCCGTTCGACAGGCACTGCTGGAACGCAAACTGACCCTTGGCACCTGGATACAGATTGGGCACCCGGCCTCGGCAGAGGTACTGGCCAACGCCGGTTTTGACTGGATTGCTGCTGATTGCGAACATACGGATATCAATGCTGCGCAGTTCGCAAACCTGGCACGCGCAATGCACGGGCGCGGCCCGGTACCGATGGTGCGTGTACGTGAGAATGACACCCTTGCAATCCGACAGGTGCTGGATATGGGCGCGCTCGGAGTCATTGTCCCGTTGATCAACACCGCTGAGGAGGCTGAGCGAGCAGTACAGGCGGCAAAATTCCCGCCGCGCGGCGTGCGCGGTTATGCCTTCTCCCGCATGAATGACTGGGGCGTTGACTTTGCCGACTACGCTGCCACCGCCAATGACGAGGTGGCTGTGGTTGTCATGATCGAGTCAAAACAGGCAGTCGAGAACATTGATTCAATCCTGGCAGTCGACGGTGTGGACGGTGTATTTATCGGACCGTATGACATGAGCGGTTCGTACGGCATTGTCGGCCAGACTCAGGACCCGGTCATTCAGCAGGCCTGCACCCGTGTTGTCGAAGCCTGTGAGACCGCGGGCAAGGCAGCCGGACTGCATGTTGTACTGCCGACCGATGAATCGGTGAAAAAGGCTGTTGCCGACGGATTCACCTTTATCGGCCTTGGCGTGGATACGGTTTTTCTGGACCAGGAAGCCAGACGCTCGGTTGCAATGGCACGCACAGTCACGTAACTGTACTGACTGCAAATACTGGATACCCTTCGGGAGATCATGCATGTCCCAAAGCAACACCAATCAAAGACCCGACATTCTATTTGTGCTTGCGGATCAGTTCAACCCGTATGCCATGGGTTGTGCCGACAATCCAATTATTCAGACCCCGAACATTGACGCACTTGCTGCAGAGGGCGTCCGTTTTGAGAACGCTTCGACCGTATCCCCGGTCTGCATGCCTGCACGCTGCTCCATGGTCAGCGGTTTGTACCCCCACAATCACGGCTTCTGGATGAACTTCACGGATCTTCGATTCCCTCCGGAACGGGCTGCCATGTTTCGTAACCTCCAGCAGGCCGGCTATCGAACCGGCCATATCGGCAAGAGCCACTGGTTCAATGCCGAATGGGGTGTACACGCCGAGACGTTCAAGGACTACTTCCGCGCGATGGGACTTGATCATTGCGTGGAGATTGCGGAACCGCACGGTGTTCCGTTTCACCCGACGGTCTACACCGACCATCTTCGTAAGAAAGAACTGCTAAACGACTACCTCAAGTCCATAGCCATAGATATGGAACGTGGCGGGTTTGAGCCCTTCCAGAGCGCCGCACCTCCCGAAGACTGCAACGACGCGCTGGTTGGCAAATACGCAATTGACTTTCTCAAAACAACTGCAACGGATCAGCCCTTCTGCCTGCATGTCGGTTTCCCAGGACCGCATTCGCCCATGGATGCGCCGGGCGAATACAGCACCATGTATGATCCGGATCAGATTGATCTGCCGGCCAATGTGCCGGAGTACGCAATGGTAAACAATCGTAAACATACACGCAAAGAGATCCGGGAAATCCGCGCCAACTACTTTGGCAAAATCTCACTGATTGATTACTGGATCGGAAAAATCATTAAAACGCTCAAGGCGCGCGGTACCTGGGAGCAGACCCTGGTGGTCTTCACCGCTGATCACGGCGAATACATTGGTGCGCACGGCCGTCTGGGTAAATGCGGTTTTGAGACTGAATCCGCAGGAATCCCCCTGGTCTTCCGCTGGCCGGATCATATCCCGGCCGGACGCGTCACACCGGCCCTGGCTTCCAACCTGGATGTCTTTCCAACCCTCTTTGACGCAGTCGGCGCGGAAATGCCTGCTGAAACATTCGGTACATCTCTGCTGCCGACGGCCCGTGGTGAGACGGACAGTGTTCAGAACGCAGTCTTCAGCGAGATCGGACACGGGCCGCATCAATCCTTTATGGTGCGAACCGATCATTTCAAGTGGTTTACACAGGGCAGGAGCGAACACCTCTTTGACATGCAGGCTGATCCGCTGGAACTCAGGAATCTGGCAGAATCCTCTGACCATGATCTTGTTCTCTCCGAGATGCACGAACAGCTGCGCTCTTTTCTTATGGATACACAGGTCAATCACTCCCGCGGCTACCGCTGTCTCTTTGATCGTGCCGGCATTGCTGTGGGCGAAGATCGTGTACGCAATCAGCTCTATACGCTCTTTAAGCAGTTGAACAACCTGTAAACTCAACTTTGGAGAAAATAAACATGCCAGACAAGACAAAATCTGTAAACGAACCAGCCCGAAACATTGCTGTTCGCAATGAGGTCGATGTACTTGTTGTCGGCGGCGGACTGGGCGGCGTGGCTGCGGCCATTGCCGCAGCACGAACCGGTGCCCGAACCCTGCTGGTGGAGCGCAACTTCTTCGTTGGCGGCGTCGCCACTGCCGGCATGTGCTGTTCGATCTTCAACTGCTACTACACGTCCAAAGGCAACCTGGGAACCACCGGCATCGCGGTGGAAGTCGCCGACCGCATCGCCGAGGCCGAAGGATTCGGCCGCAAATGGCATGATCACAAAGGCCACGTGATCTATGACCTTGAAACAGGAATACAGGTGTTGGAGCAGATGGTTAAAGAATCCGGTGCCGACATTCTTTACGGAGCGGTTACTTCCGGAGCGGTTGTGGAAGACAATGTTCTTCGGGGAATCATTGTCGAGACCAAGTCCGGAAGGCAAGCGATTCTCGCCCATACGATTGTGGATGCTACCGGCGATGCCGACATTGCCGCAGCTGCCGGAGTGCCGATCCGTACATTTGAAAAAGGAAGTCATTCGCTCTGCTTCCGCATGGGTAATGTGAATATCGACACATACGTAAACCAATTCAGGGAAAACCCGGACCACTACCCCAAAAATCATGATGTTGAATGGACCGTAGAGGAAGCAATCGCGCAGTACGATGACTGCGGCACCTTTCTCTTCCCCCATCACGGCGGCACGGAGTATCCCCCACTGCAAAAAGCCAGAGAAGCCGGAGCCCTTCCACCGCAAGTCGGCATCCAGGATTCGACCGACACCTCTCAGATGCACGCGATCAGACGTACCGGCATCGCCCATGTTGTTACAGGCTATACGCATTTCAACGGTCTCGACGCGGAGACCATCACCCGGAGTGTGGTCGATGGTCGAAGAATGGCATTCACCGTCGCAGATGTCTTCCGAACGTATGTGCCTGGATTCGACAATGCCTTTGTCGCAGGTGTGGCTGCCAATCTGGGCGTACGGGTTTCCCGCTGCATTGAAGGAGACTTCACCTTTACCAAAGACATGATTCAGGCCGGGTCCCGCCATCCGGACTGTGTGGGCCGGGCAGTGGGCTGGGAAAACCGCGGAGCCCAATGCCTGTTTGATGACTCCTTTGACATCCCCTACCGCTGTCTGCTGCCCCAAAAACTGGACGGTCTTATTATGGGAGCGGGACGCAGCGTAAGCTCTGACAATCCATCGATTCTGCGTGTCATGGTCCACACCATGGTGGTCGGCCAGGCCGCTGGCACCGCAGGCGCGGTGGCTGTAAAGGCCGGCACAACACCGCAAACACTCGACGTAAAAACAGTGCAGGATGAGTTGAAGAAACAGTGCGTTGATATTGGATAATTTGTTTCTTGTGCAGATATCCTCTTAAGGAGTTTTTAAAAATGAAGGCGCCATACAAACTGCTGTACAACAATGACACAACAAATACCGCGGGTGTCGTCAGTCCGTGGCGCGAGGAAGGCGAGACCTTCCGCGAAGAGATGCTGGTTGCTTCCATCGAGGAAATTGCAGGCACGGGCGTGGATGCCTATATGCTCAGCCCCGGTATGGGCTGGGTCCCCTGGTGGCAGAGCAAGGTGGATCCGGACTTCTACGAATGGTGGAAGAGGCGCACGGGCCTCGAAGTCGGGGGGTGGGGCGACTACGACAAGTACGTCTACGAAGGTGGCGACATGGTTCAGGTGCTGGTCGACACATGCCGCAAACACAACATGGCGCCCTTCGTCAGTCTGCGCCTCAACGATGTACATATGCAGGAATTCCACGCGCAGAAATTTCAGCGATCGCTGGTCTCCTGCCGCCTTTACTGTGAACACCCGGAATGGCACATCGATCCGGACCATCCGAAGAAGGAAGGCTATTACAATTATCGCGGCATGGACTGGGCCCGGCCCGAAGTCCGGGCACATAAGCTGGCCCTGTTGCGCGAGCTTGCTGAGAATTACGAACTCGCCGGCCTGGAACTCGATTTTCTGAGGGACCACACGCTGTTTCGGGATGACGGTCCCAGTCACGAGGAACGCATTGAGATCATCACCGGTTTTGTCCGCGATGTGCGCGAGGCGCTCAATGCGGGCAGGCCCGGACGAAAACGGCATCTCTGTGTCCGCATCCCGATCGAGATGAAGGCACATCCGGCCAGTGGGCTTGATGTCGGGCGTCTGGCCGAAGCCGGCGTGGATATGTTCAACCTCGGCATCTGGTACGACACCACCCAGTGTACCGGTGTCGCCGATGTTCGAAAACGGTTGCCTGAGGCCAGTCTGTATCTTGAGATGTCACATACCGCCGGCGCGCATCGATACTTCCTGAAGGACCACAACTACGGCACCAACGGCAACCCGCGCACCACCGACCAGCAGTTCTACACCACCGCGCATATGGCGTATCAACAGGGAGCGGATGGATTGAGTCTTTGGAATTTTGTATATTACCGCATGGGGCATCGCCAGGATGTCCCAGTCATGGAGCCGCCCTTCCATGTGTTGAAGAAGCTAACGGACAGGGCTTACGTGGCTCGTCAGCCGCGTTGCTACATGCTGGGTAGAACATCCTACTACAGCCAGCTTCCTCGCGATATTAAGCCTGGAGAAACTCAGCGGTTCACGATGCAGATGTCGGTTGAAGGGCCCGGCGGTCCGCAAGCGTCGAACCCCGGTAGGATGCGGGTCCATTTCAAGGATCCGCTAATGGCTGGACATGAAGTGACGCTATGTTTGAACGGCCGCGTGCTTGAGGCATCGGACAACCTGATGCGCTTCTTTGGCAATCCTTTTGACCAGCTGATTTCGCCCACGGATGCGCATCGCCGTGCGTGGGTGCTGCCTCCGGATGCCATCATCGAAGGTTCCAATGCAGTCGAGTTGAGCCTGGCGTCGGGCGATGAACGAAAGGTGATCTACATCGATGCGGGAATCGGATAACTGGATGAATGACTTCGGCGCGCTAATTGCGTATCAACTAAATAACCCTTTGAAAGACCAAGGGGAAAACAATGCTTAGACCCAACATCGTCTACCTGCATTCCCATGACACGGGGCGTTTCATCCAGCCATACGGGCATACGGTTCCGACGCCGAACATGCAGTGCTTTGCGGAGCAGGGCGTGGTCTTCCGCCAGGCCTTTGCGGCGGCACCGAACTGCTCACCCAGTCGGGCTGCACTGCTTACCGGCGAGTATCCGCACAATAACGGCATGAATGGTCTGGATCATCGAGGTGGCTTTGTGCTGAACGACTACCGCCGCCACATACTGCACACATTGCGGGATCACGGCTATCTGACAGTCCTCGGTGGACTTCAACATATTGGCAATGACACTGAATCGATCGGTTTCGATCGCGTACTCGGTAACGCCAGAAGCCCCCTCGCCGAGCAAGTCTTACCACGAGTTGTTTCGTTTCTGGAAAACGCCCCCGGCGAACCGTTTTTTCTGGACTGCGGTGTGTACGAAACCCACAAGAATAATCGCATATTCAGCTCGGCTCCGCCGGAACCGGACGCACGCTTTGCCGAAATTCCTCCTTCACTTCCCGATACCCCCCAAACCCGTTTGGAAATGGCCCGTTTCGGTGAGGCGCTCAAGGTGCTCGATAGCGCGTACGGTACAGTTCTTGATGCGCTCGATGCAAACGGACTGACGGAGAACACGCTCGTTATCATTACTACAGACCACGGCCTCCCCCTTGCCGGACACAAACGCACACTCACCGATGGCGGCACCGGCGTTCTACTGATGATGCGCGGGCCTGCTGGCTTCAGCGGAGGACGGGTGATCGACGCTATGGTATCACAGGTGGATCTTTTCCCCACTCTTTGTGAATGTCTGGATATATCACTGCCCGAATGGTTGCAGGGGAAATCCCTGAAGCCGCTCATCCAAAAGGAAAAAGATGAAATCCAGGACGCCGTCTTCACTGAACTGACATATCACCTGACATACACTCCGCTTCGCTCGGTGAGAACAACGCGCTGGAAATACATCAAGTCATTTGCCGATGAATCACACCGCCACTACGGAGGCGACCCAGGTCCGGCAGTAGATCAGTGGAGCGAAGATGGAGGCCCCAGACGCTTCCAGGCCGAGGAGCAGCTGTACGATCTGCTCTTTGATCCGGCAGAAGCCTGCAACCTGGCCGCGGATCCTGAATACACCCAAATACTCAACCAAATGCGCGAGCGGCTGCATACGTGGCAGCAGCAGACCTGTGATCCCATTCTGACGGGCGACATACTGCCGGTTACGGACAACGGACTCAGCGGGTCTATTCCAGGACTCTTTTGGAAGCGTCAATCTAACTTCGCACGTGCTATGAATAATCGTGCAGAAAGCGGAAACACAAAATGAAAGCGCCGTACAAGGTCTTATTCAGTAATGATACCACCAATATCAATTCATGCAGCAGCCCCTACAGCCCGAAACGGACCTATACAAAAAATCCGCAGACCGGTAAGGAAGAATACATTTCCCCGCCGTTTACCGATGCCATGCTGGAGGCATCCGTAGATGAAACCGCGGACACAGGGATTGATGTCCATCTGCTGCAGCCCGGTGTGGGCTGGGTTCCCTGGTGGAAAAGCAAGGCCTATCCCTTTGAGGAACACATCAAATTCATGAAGGAACGAACCGGCATGGATCCGTCAGCCAACAGCTTTGCACAATACATGGCCGAGGGCGGAGACATGGTAGAGACCTTCTGCCGCCGTTGCCGTAAAAAGAATCTGGCCCCGTTTGTCTCATTCCGGCTGAATGACGTCCACGGCCATGAGTTCGTGAAGCTGCCCAAAGAAAAAATTCCAAGCTGGGCCTGGCATGCCTTTTCTCCGATCCATGTCAACCATCCCGAGTGGCGCCTGGGCGACATTGACGACTGGAACGGCAAATCCCTTGACTGGGCCATACCCGACGTACCGACCTCGAAGTTCGCCTTCATCCGTGAAATCATTGAGCAGTATGATATTGACGGCTTCGAACTGGACTTCATGCGCAATTCGAATTTCTTCCGGCAGGAATCGACCACCGGCAATCAACGGTGCGCTATCATGAACGAGTTCGTTCGAAGTGTGCGCAAGGAACTCGACAAGCGCGATCAGGCCGATGGCCGCCACCGATGGCTCTGCGTGCGGATTCCAGCCCAGGTGGCCTGCTACGACCCGCTGGGCATTGATCCGGCTGAAATGGTTCGCTCGGGAGTCGACATGTTCAACCTTTCCAACACCTACTACACAGAATGCCGGGCAGACTTTGAACAATTCCGCAACATCGTGGGCAGCGATGTTTCGGTATTCTTCGAGATGTGCCATACGGTTCACCAGCGCAGACCGGCCGACCCCAATGCAAAATACGACTGTACGATCCAGCGCCGGACCACACCGCTCATGTACTGCACTGCTGCACATCTGGCGTACAGCCGAGGCTGCGACGGCATAAGTACGTTTAATTTTGTCTATTATCGCGAACACGGCACCGGCGAACGCGGACCGGCGACGGAACCGCCCTTTGAAATCCACAAGCAAATATCGGATCCTGATTCCTGCGCGATACAGCCGCAGCATTACGTAATCAGTGAAGGCTGGTATGCACTTGGACTTGATTGCACGCCCCTTCCCGCGGATATCAGCGCAGGAGAAACGCTGCAATGCCGTCAGGACATGGCGTCGCCCAAAGATGGCTGGCAGCAGAATGGAAGATTACGCATTCAGGGCGAGGGGGATCTGGCCAACAGCAAGTGGTCAGCATCGTGCAATGGTGTAACGCTTGAAGAAACTGAGGATCGCTCCGAGCCATACGAAAACCCCTATCCGCAACTGCTGGGCGATAAAGAAGATTTCCGGGCCTGGATTCTACCCGTTGAGTTGCTCAAAGACGGTTTAAATGATATCAAGATCACATTAACAGACGGTATGGACAGAGTCAGGATCCTGTATATAGACATTGCCATTTCCTGATTAGATACACCCTTATCGTAAACGGAGGTACTATGCCCGATACTGCTGAAATTAAGGCGTACAAAATACTCAAGGACTTAATCATAAGCGGTGAATTGCCGGCCGACGAATTTCTTTCCCAGCGCATGCTGGCCAAAAAGGTCAACGGTTCGGTCATTTCGGTTCGAGGGGCTCTGCGGCGGCTGGAGAATGACGGTCTGATCGAAAGCGTTCCACGCTGGGGTGTCCGCATTCCAGTCGAAACTGAGGAAACCATCCGGGACCGATATTTTATCCGGGAGCTCCTGGAGGCAGGTGCGGTCGAACGAATCGTGACAGCAGCTGACCCCCAAGATGAACAGATTATCCGGCAGGCTGCGGCAGCCTGCGACCAGATGTCAGTTCCGGACCCGGAACTGATACCGGTCTTTGCCGAAAAACACCTGGATTTTCACATCTGCATCGCACAGCAGAGCCGCAGCCCCCTGCTCGTACGGTTTATGGAACGTCTGAACATGAAGAGTATGATGCTGATTAATGCAAAACGCGGGTGGGCCCGGGGCTTTGAGAAATCCACTTCTCACCACATGGATCTTGCAGACGAAATCCTCTCCGGAGATCGGCAGCGGGCAACAGATGCGATTATTCAGCATGTCCGCAACGGACTCAAAGCAGAACTGGAAGCCATCGCTGAAAACAGCGAAAACACAAAGACGGATTAAACCGTGAAGGACATGACGAATACTGTTAATGCTGCATTCATACATTACCTGGAGCCCCGCCATGGCAACCATACATCAATCCAAGTCAAAACCCAATGCCCCCTTGCAGGCTGCTCTATACTCATGAGGAGAATACGATGCAAAAACAACCGAATGTACTTATTTTCGTAACAGATCAGCACAAGTCGATTGACTGCGGCTGCGCTGGAAATTCTATCATCCACCCTCCGACGTTCAATCGACTCGTAGCCCTCGGCCACGGGCCGCAGGCCAATTACAATTTCCAGAACAGAGAATACTGAGAAGAGGAAAACACTATGCATGCTGGCGCATCATCGATCTTGATCAACAACGATATCGGGACCATGAAACAGAGTGCAGGCCATCCGGACCATCGGGTGGAGGAAATCCACGACGATTTGGAGGCCAATGCACTCTACCTTGCGGATGACAGCACCAGGGTGCTGTTCGTGACCTGCGACCTGGGCGTTCTGGAGACGGACCGGATCAAACGCTACACCATCGCCATGGGCGCGACCGCTGGCCTTGACCCGGATGCCATCATTATCGGCTGCAGCCACACACACGGCAGCCCTGTCGTGCTGCATACCAGCTACCAGAAACCTGTGGATGAGGCCTATTCCGAGCGCTTGCAGGCGTGGCTTTGCACGCTGGCCAAGGCCGCTGTCGATGCCGCGAAGCCGGCTCGGATCGGCTGGGGTTTCGGCAGCGCCCGACTGGGTTACAACCGCCGGGTCTGCTATGCCGACGGTACCCACGAAATGTACCGGCGGCCCGAACGCGACGCGGAATTCACCGGTGTGGAAGGTCCCGAAGACACTGAATGCCTGGCCTTTGCGGTATTTGACGAGCACGGCAACCTTCAGGCGGTGCTGCACCACGGCACCGGACATCCCGGTTCGTGGTATTCCGAACAGGCGCTTTCGGCAGAGTTTCCCGGCGTTGCCCGCCGTTTGGTCCGGGAGGCCTACGGACCCATCCCCGTGTTGTTCTACAACGGCGCACTCGGCGATATCGCCATGATGCAGCAGACGCATCCCCAGGCCACTCCTGACAACAAGGAGGCGCAGGTCATTCGTCTTGGCGCCGCACTGGCCGGCGAGACGCTGCGCCTGATTCATGAAATGGTTCAGCAGGCGGATCTCACATTGCGGCATTGCCGCCGGGAACTGGATTTTCCTGTGCGCCTGCCCTCGGAGGATGCCGTGGCCAGGGGAAAGGCTGTGATTGCGCGGATGGACGCTGGAGAACAGGTCACCGGAATGGAAGCCATACTCGCCTGGGGTCCCGTCAGCCTGATGGAACAATTCGGCGAAAACCCGGTGGATCGTCTCCCGTTTCATGCGCTGCGGATCGGGGATATGGTTTTAGCCACCCAACCGTTTGAGCTTTTCTGTCAGTACCAGATTGATCTTAAACGACGCAGCCCCTTCCGGCAGACAGCCTGGTTCGGCGTAAGCGGCGGCTACGGGGGATATCTGCCAACGATGGCTGCCACTCTCGGCGGCGGCTACTCGGCTCTGCCTTTTTCCTGGACGCGATTCTCTCCGGAGGTGGGTTACCAGGTCGTCGACGCTGTGGCCGGGATGCTGCATGAACTCTGGAACGTTTCAAATCAAACAAATTTGAAAACCACACAGAAAGATAGCGAGAACGTAAAGACTGATTAATTTTTTTTATTCAGACCGTACATGTATATACATAATTTAACGTCCAGTTACCGGAAAGGCATACAGAATGAACCGAACAAAAATGATAAATATCTTTGCTGTATTCATATTCATTACCTGGAACACCGGCATGGCGAGCAAACCCCAATCCAAACCAAGACCCAAAGCCCCTTACAAGCTGCTTTACAACAACGACACCACCAATACGGCCAATTGTAAAAGCCCGTACCACAAGAAGG
>CAZGEP010000029.1:0-34270 GCA_964524955.1 uncultured Planctomycetota bacterium
AGTTATCGTCAACTTAACCGGATAACTTTAGTAAATATGGCGTTGTAATATTAAGGAAAAGGATTTTATAATCGGGAGAGAAATAAAATGAGTTTCTTTGTATTTCCAGTGCTCATACTCGTTGCTGCATTACCAATTGCCTGGCTTGTCTCGGAATTAAAATCTGACAAGCGATCTGTTCGATGTACGTTGGGCATTTTTGCAATACTGTCCTGTTTTGGTGTTGCCTGGCTAACGTCCCAGCTTCTTCGTTTAAATTACAATGTATGGTATGGAGCCGCGGCCAGGTCTTTAATCAATGCCTCAGTTGAGAGACTGGATGCAGGGGATTCACAGACAGTGCTCAGGGAGTTGAAGGGGCTGCAGCAGACATTTCGACCTACCTATGAAAATAAGGCTCATTTTGATAAGCTGGCTGCACAGACTGCCAAAAAGATCGCGAAAAAAACATTACCGTCCAACGTTGCATTTGACTGGGTTATGGTTGATGGCAAGTTTTATTTGGAAGTGAAGAACGGTACTGCTCAGGAATTTAAACTGGATGTATTTTTTATGCCGGGATACAACCTTGATATTATCGGAATGGACGCAAACTTCAAACAAATATACAAAATTGAAAATCAGCATGTGGATCTTAAACGAGTCCGTCCAACAATTGTATCACTGCTGCCGGGTCGTTCTTACAGGACCCGATTTCAGGTCGAATCTCTTCTCGAAAGTTTTCCCGCAGACGTGAAATACATTACTTTGAAGTGGACGAGTAATGACATGGGAACCGAACTGCCTGGAAAATGGCTGAAAACAACTATTTATGAATTGAGAAAGAGTGAAAGCGGTAAGGGTGTGGAGTCAACGAAAGACAAACGGCAGGTTACAGATCCCGCAGCAGAAGTTCAATGGCGGATTTAAAATCGTTGTCCGTTGCATAGGATCCATCTTTTATTTTTTCTCGGATATTTTCCACTTTTGTTTTGCGTGACCCGTTCTCGGGAATTTTAAATTCCGACTTTTTCTTTTTATCTGTGTACGTTCGATACTGGGAACGCATGTCTTTCTGATGCATTATGTTGGTAATTTCGTTCATTTTTTTTCTTTATCCTGAACATGTTATCTCCTTGAAACCCGTTATTAATATCGTACTTTTTGTCATCTGACTAAAGCATAAAATAGAAAAATTTCTTTACAACGTGACGGGATTTGGTACAATTTGCAGACTGGTATGTTACTGATTTTTTTATTGAGAGGTTTATTTTATTATGCCGTTGTCAAGTGAAATCAAAGAAGATGTTATCAAGGGCTTTAAGATACATGAAACTGATACAGGTTCGTGTAATGTCCAGATTGCGCTCCTAACGAGCCGGATTAATCAACTGACAGATCATTTCAAGACTCACAAAAAGGATCACCATTCCCGTAGGGGGCTGCTGGTTCTGGTCAACAGAAGGGCCAAGCTCCTGAAGTATCTGAAGGGCCACGACCTTGAATCCTACCGGGAAGTCATTTCCAAATTGGGTATAAGGGATAAGCGCTGATTTCTCCACTCTCCTTTTTTTCAGTCTTGGCTGTAACCACTAATTGCTTCTTTTATAGGAAAGAAACGTGACCGAATTATACAAAAAAATTGAGAATTCCTGCGATGCAGGCAGTAAAAAAATTCGTATTGAAACTGGACGGATGGGAAAACAAGCCAATGGTTCAGCGATTGTAACCTATGGCGGTACATCTGTCTTTGTTGCGGTTGTTCGCGCGGAAAGCGACGGAAGTCGTGACTTTTTCCCGCTCTTTGTTGACTACCGTGAACGGTATTCGGCTGCCGGAAAATTTCCCGGTGGTTTTATTAAGCGCGAAGGCAGGCCTACAACCAAGGAAATTCTGACGTGTCGGCTGATTGACCGTCCCATACGACCGCTCTTTCCGGACGGCTACAGTGACGAAGTTCAGATATCCGCTTTGGTGCTTTCATCCGATCTTCAGAATGATTCAGATGTTTTGGCCATGATTGGGGCATCAACCGCTCTGACACTTTCCGACATTCCCTTTCTGGGTCCCGTTGGTGCTGTGAGAGTTGGAATGATCGACAATGAGTTTGTTGCCAATCCCACCCACGAAGAACTCAAGTCCAGTACCATGGATCTGATTGTTGCCGGATCTGAAGATGCCATTATTATGGTGGAATCGGGCGCCAAAGAGCTTTCCGAAGATACCATGCTGGAGGCCATCAGCTACGGACACGGGGTCATTCGAGATGTGGTTGGTCTGCAGAAGGAACTGGCTGATGAGTGCGGCAAGGAAAAGATTACCGTAGCGGTTCCGGAAAAGACGGATATGACGGCTCAGGTTGAAGAAAAAGCCGGTGCTGAACTTGCGCAGGCATTTAAGATTGCACCCAAGCAGGAACGGGGAGCCAGGATTTCAGCAGTCAAGAAGGCGCTGATGGATGAGCTCAATCCCGATGAGGATGAGGAAAAGGCCGGTGCCATTGCTTCCGCCTTTGAAGCGCTTCAGGAAAAAGTTGTTCGTGAGATCATGACTTCGGGCAATCGTATCGACGGTCGGGCATCCGATGAGATTCGTCCCATTGAGATTGAAGTGGATGTACTCGAAAAGACGCACGGTTCCGCACTCTTTACACGCGGCGAGACCCAGGCTCTGGTGACAGCGGTTCTGGGTACGTGTTCGGATTCTCAGGTCGTGGATGGACTCCACGAGGAATTTTCCGAGACCTTTATGCTTCATTATAATTTTCCGCATTTTTCCGTGGGCGAAACCGGCCCGAACCGGGGTCCGGGCCGCAGGGAAATCGGACACGGTGCCCTGGCCACACGGGCGCTCAAACCGGTCATTCCCGAAGAACTCGATTTTCCGTACACGATTCGCCTGGTTTCAGACATTATGGAATCCAATGGTTCTTCGTCCATGGCCAGTGTGTGTGGCGGAACCCTTGCATTGATGGACGCAGGTGTGCCCCTTAAGAATCCGGTGGCCGGTGTTGCCATGGGCCTGGTCAAAAAGTCGGATGATGACTTTGTGGTGCTGACCGATATACTGGGTGACGAAGATCATTACGGAGACATGGATTTCAAAGTCACGGGCACGCAGCATGGTATTACCGCGCTTCAGATGGATATCAAAGTCAAGGGAATTACGGTTGAGATCATGAAGACTGCGTTGGCACAGGCCAGGCAGGGACGCATCGAAATTCTCAAGAAGATCCTGCAGACCATTCCCGAACCGAGAAAAGAAATGCCGGACAACGCACCGCGGATTCACAAAATCAAAATCAACCCGGATAAGATCGGCAAGGTGATCGGTCCGGGCGGTGCGAATATACGCAATATCCAGGATGAAACATCCACAGAAGTCAACATTGACGACAGCGGCGAAGTGACCATTGCGGCACTGGATGGTGAAAAACTGAACAAGGCCCTGGAAATGATCCAGAGTGTCACGGCAGACCCGGAAGTAGGCAGGATATACGAAGCCAAAGTGAAAAGCATTAAGGATTTCGGGGCGTTTGTTGAATTTCTTCCCGGCCAGGAGGGGCTCGTACATATATCCGAGCTGGCCGACGGATTTGTTGAAAGCGCCGCTGATGCGGTATCGATGGGTGAAATGATTCAGGTTAAACTCATCGGCATCGACAATCAGGGACGGGTTAAGTTAAGTAGAAAACAAGCGGGAAAGGAGGGTGATGGATAAGGTTTCAAGTTATTGGTTTTGTCATTCCTTTGAACAAGGGAAGATTTGTTAGGAGTTTTTTTTATGGCAACAGGAAAAGTGAAATGGTTTGATACAAAGAAGGGGTGGGGTTTTATTACGCAGGAAAATGGAGAGGATGTCTTCGTTCATTACGGAGATATTATCGGTGACGGATTTAAGGATCTTGCCGATAATCAGGATGTTGAATTTGATATTGTCCAGGGAAACAAGGGACTTAAAGCGGAGAATGTCAAGACCGTCTGAACGTTTAACCATTCAAATATTTTTCTCAAGCGGTTATTTTCACGGATAACCGCTTTTTTTATAGGTAAAGGAAGAGCGATATGTCCCGGTATGGAAAAATCAGCCTGATCATTCTGCTGCTGGCCGAAGCGGCTCTGCTACTGAAGGTGGAGCCGATATATTCCCATTTCTATCTCTTTGCCTGGTGGCCGACCGTATTTCTGGCAGATGCCCTGATTCAGCGTAAATCCGGAAAATCCTTTATCTTTGATGACAGGCGGGAGTTTATCGTCTTGTGTGTTGCATCCGTGTATTTCTGGCTGGTCTTTGAATTGATCAATATTCGTCTGAATAACTGGGAGTATCACATCCAGACCCGTCAATCTGTGCTTGCGGAATGGATTACCGGCGCTGCGTGTTTTGCCACTGTGCTGCCGGGGCTTTTTTTCTTTGCACACATCTTCCGGATCTATACGCGATTCGGCCGCTCAGAATGCCGGCCGTTTGAAATTACAGGCAGTCTGTTGACCGGCCTCTTTGCCGTGGGCTGCGCGTTTTTTGTGCTTCCGTTGATCTGGCCGGATTACTTTTTTCCACTGGTCTGGGGATCATTCATTTTTCTGCTTGTACCTGTAAACAGCTTGTTTGCCAAACGGTCACTGCTGCGGGACATTGCCCGCGGTGATATCAGTACCTTTTACTGTCTGCTGCTGGGCGGCGCGGTCTGCGGACTCTTATGGGAGTTCTGGAATTTCTGGGCGCCGGACAAATGGATCTATACCATTCCCTATGTAAACGAGTTCAAAGTCTTTGAAATGCCGATCCTGGGGTTTCTCGGATTTCCTCCTTTT
The DNA here is from genome assembly GCA_964524955.1 of uncultured Planctomycetota bacterium. Classification (GTDB taxonomy): domain Bacteria; phylum Planctomycetota; class CAZGEP01; order CAZGEP01; family CAZGEP01; genus CAZGEP01. Next base: position 4,794 of record CAZGEP010000029.1, read on the forward strand.
GCCGTGGAGTGCTACGTGGGATATAACACGCTTTCCATATTTCGGGCCGGTAAGAGCTGGGAACACGACGCAATTCCGGGCCGAAAAGGGCTCTTTGAACAAAGTGAGGCTGTTCGCATCGCCCTGATTCCCATTCTGGTGATTGTCTGGGCGATTTCTTTCAGCCTGATGGACCTCTTTACGGTAAAATACTGACAGTACACATTTTATTAAGAAATTTCCAGAATTTCTTTGACAACTACGATTCTGTGTATTAAATATAGGTGGAGAGTAAAGCGATATGGAGTTGTAATCTTTTATTTTTTAGGAGAGATGTTTATGAGTAGTGTGAAAACACTCAAGGAACTCATTCAGAAGGGTAAGGCGCAGGATGTGAAGGATACGGTCAACAAAGCGGTTGAGGACGGCGAAGATATCGCAACACTGGTCAATGACGGAATGATTGCAGCCATGACCGAAGTCGGCGATAAATTTTCCAAAGGCGAAGCCTATGTTCCGGAAATGCTCATTGCCGCACGCGCCATGCAGGCCGGTATGGACATCCTGGAACCCAAGATGGCGGAAGCCGGTATTAAGCCTATCGGTAAGGTGATTGTTGGAACGGTCAAGGGCGATCTGCATGACATCGGTAAAAACCTTGTCTGCATGATGCTCAAAGGCGCAGGTTTTGAGGTGGTGGACCTTGGTGTGGATGTAGCGGCTGAGAAGTTTGTTGAAGAAGCCAAGGGAAGCAACTGCTCGCTCGTGGCCTGTTCCGCGCTTCTGACAACCACCATGCCGCAGATGGCCGAAGTGGTCAAGTCTTTCAAAGATCAGGGAGTTGACGCAAAGGTCATTATCGGCGGTGCTCCAGTTACGCAGAAGTACTGCGATGAAATCGGCGCTGACGGCTATGGTGCGGATGCCAACGAAGCCGCCAAGATTGCCAAAAGTCTCCTTGGCTGATTACGCGTGCGCAGACAGTAGACAGATTCGATTTTTCCCCCGGCTCTAACCAGCCGGGGGTTTTTATTTTCCGGAGTTTCCATGTCATCTGTAGTGATCACAGAAAATATTACCCTGACCATTGAGCCGGCAGCAGCCGGTGAGCGCCTGGATGTCTTTCTTTCCAGGACGCTGCCGCAGTATTCCCGTAACCGCCTTCAGCGCCTGATCAAGAAAAACTATATCACGGTAAATGGCGACAAGGCCAAACCCAGGCACGAAATCCAGGCGGGTGAGATTGTGGATGTTCAAATTCCCGAGATTCTGGAGCAGGTTCCGTATCCCGAAGATATTGAACTGGACATCCTGTACGAAGATGATAATATAATAGTGTTGAACAAACAGCCGGGACTGCTGGTTCATTCAACCCCCGGACAAAATTCACATACACTGGTCAACGCGCTGCTTGGGTATCGCGGTGAGATGCCGGATTGCGGAGATCCGAGACGACCGGGAATTGTGCACCGGCTGGACAAGGATACGTCGGGCGTTATGGTGGTGGCCAAAACGACCATGGCCTTTGATGCCCTGAAAGAACAGTTTAAGAAACGATCTCTGAAGAAGGAATATATTGCAATTGTCCGGGGATGTCCGGGATGGAACGAGGCGTATATCGATGCGCCCATCGGGCGCTCCAGAACATCACCCGTTAAGATGAGCATTCGGCTGGATGGTGGAAAGAAATCCTTTACCCGCGTGGAAGTACTGGAGCGATTTCGTGAACACGCGTTTATTTGCGCTAAACCCCAAACCGGACGAACGCATCAGATTCGGGTTCATCTCTGTTCCAGAGGCTATCCGCTTCTTTGCGATTATATTTACGGTGGCGGAAAACGCTTTCCCTCGAAGAAACAGAGTGGTGCAAAGGACGCCCTGCTCAAACGGCACGCGCTTCACGCGCGGATGCTTGAGCTGGTTGTTCCGGGCCGGAATGAGCGTATGACGTTTCAGAAAGAACCGCCGGTGGATATGCGCCGCACGTTGGAATACCTGCGTGATCAAGGCAAGGAGAATTCTGTTGGCCAAACAGACGATATTTGAACGGGATTCCAAGCGAATACCTCGGGTAGAATACTACCGGCGAAGAACGGCCATCAACCTGTGGCTGAAGATTCTCTTTGCCGCTGTAATTTTCATTTCCAACCTGTCCATCTGCGTAATCATGTTCCGGGCACCGTATTTTCTATCTCTGCTGTTTATTCTCAACGGAACACTTTTTTGTTCATGGCTGATTCAGCGACGGATTATTGTCAATGCCCAGAGTGAGGTGCAAACCATCAGCTCTCTGCGGGACATGGAGAAGCAGAAACTGGAGAGCGAGGAACGGGAATCCGACATTCTGCACACCATCAGCTTTTTTACCGAGACCTTCATCGAAACCGAAAAACTGGAGTATGTTCTCAGGGAGCTTACGTCCAAAGTGCGTGACAACTTTTCCGCGGACATGGCCTACCTGGAAATATACGGAAATGATGTTGGTGTTGTGGAAAGCCACTTTTCCTTTCCGGAGAAAATGCCGTGCCTGCGGGAAACCATTCGGGAGAAAGTACTGGGCAGACCCGTACTGGTCAACGACGTCCGTCATTACGAAGAATTCAGAGAATTTGGTTCCCTGGGTATTGTGGGAATGTTAATCGCGCCGCTTCGGATCAAAGATCAGGTGCTGGGCATGCTTGCGCTTTTTACACGAGAAGAAGCCTCTTTTACGGCCACAGATCTGGATCTGTTGTCCACGTTTTCCACCAATGCTTCCATGCTCATTGAGAGCGCCAGGCTGCTCGAAGTTAACCGAGTGCTTTCCGTAACCGATGAGCTGACCGGACTTCACAATCTGAGATATTTTAACCGGAAGATTCAGGATGAATTTGCCCGCTGCAAGAGGTATCAGCGAAAAATCTCATTGATCGCCATTGATATCGACAACTTCAAACACTATAATGACACAAACGGCCATCCAGCCGGCGATCAACTGCTGCGGGAAATCGCGACCATTTTCAAAGAAAATACACGGCCCAGTGACATTGTTTCACGCAACGGTGGTGAGGAATTTTCCGTTGTTCTGGTTGAAACAGACTCTGACGGTGCAGAAACGGCAGCGCAGAAACTTTGCAGAGAAGTGGACAAGTATTCGTTTGCCTATCAGGAATCCCAGCCCGGGGCCAGCGTTACCATCAGCCTGGGGGTTGCCTCATTTCCTGAAGACACAGAGGCTGCGGAATCGTTAATTAAACTTGCCGACATCGCCCTGTACGAATCCAAGCGACACGGAAAAAACAGGGTAACGCTTTACAAGAATATGATTACCAATATTATGCGGCGGTAAGACCGCATGGCATTCTTTCTAAAATGCCTGTGTTTTTTAACGGAATCAATGATATGAACGAGAGCATTGAACGACAGATACAAAACGCAGTTCATGAGCGTGATGCGTCTGTTCTACGCAGCATACTCTTTGCGGAACACCCTTCGGATATCGCGGAAGTTTTATCCGAGATGGAGGGCGAAGAAGCCATCTTTCTCTTTGAGGCCATGGACGCGGAATCCGCCGGAGACGTTCTCGAAGAGTCAGACGAAGAAACCCAGCAGGAAATCGTCGAGAGCGGCCACAAGAACTTTGTTCTCAAGGTGCTCAACGACCTTCCCCCGGACGTGGCTGCAGATATTCTCGGAAAAATGTCAGATGAGGAACGGAACGCCTTTCTCTCCGAGATGGAGACAGAATCCGCTTACAATGTCAAACGACTGCTCAAGTACCGGGAAGACACAGCCGGCGGCATTATGACCACGGAATACATCTGCCTGGAAAGCAACCTGACCGCTCGGGAAGCCATAGAAAAAACCCAAAGCGAATTTGATCAGGTCGAAGAGCACGTATCCCATATATTTGTTCTGGAGAACGACAAGAAACTCAAGGGGCTTCTTCCAGTGAACAAACTCGTGTTTGCGCGTCCCGAAACCCGGATTTACGATCTGATGGAAAAAAAATACCAATTTGTCACACCGGACATGGACCGAGAGGAAGTGGCCAACGAATTCAGGAAATACAACCTTATCTCCCTGCCGGTCTGCGACAGATACCTTCACCTTCTCGGAATGATTACAGTGGACGATATCATGGATGTTGTCCAGGCTGAGAGTTCCGAGGACATGTTCATGATGGCCGGTACTTCGGAACGGGCCGCGGACATTGACTCACCGGTCAGGCGAGCCTTTCTCCGCTTTCCCTGGCTGCTCATCACCCTTGTGGGCGGACTTCTCTGCAGTCTGGTCATGAGAGCGCATGATGTTACGCTTACAGAGATCGTGGCTTTGACCTTTTTTATTCCCGTGATTATCGGAATGGCCGGAAACATCAGCATCCAGTCCTCCACCGTGATCGTGCGGGGTCTTGCCACCGGAGAAATCGATATCAGTGATTTCTTCAGCGTAATCGGCAAGGAATTACTCTCCGGACTGATTCTGGGAATTATCTGCGGATTCCTGACCGGGATTGCCGGAGTATTTTTTAACCTGAGCATCTTTTTCGGTATTGCCTTGGGCGTTTCCATGTTTGCAGCCATCCTGATTGCGTCTCTGACCGGCACCTTCATTCCCCTGCTCTGTCATGCCCTTAAGATCGACCCGGCCATTGCAGCGGGACCGTTTGTAACCACACTCAATGATGTCGTGGGACTGCTGGTCTACCTCTCTATTGCCTCCAGCCTGACCATCTACTTTCATACCTGAGAAATTATGAATACATTTATCCCTGGTGCGGCGCGGGTGGGTCTGAAAACAGGGATAATTCTTCAGCCTTTTGTTTGGGCGGCTGTTTTGTCTGTTTTTTTTGCACGCTGAGCGTGTTTCTTTCCCAGAAAACATTCTCATGGTATCCCTGTATTGCAGAATCGTCTTCAGCCATATTCAGCCGTTTCTGTGCCCAGCAGCAGTATTCTTTCTCCTGTTCGATAATGACGAATCCGCGGTTGAGTTTTCGGGCTGTAACTGCGGTGGTTCCACTGCCTGCAAAAGGATCGAACACGATGTCTCCGGGTTTTGAACTGGCCAGTATCAGCTTTGCAAGGAGCTTCTCAGGCTTTTGTGTGGGATGGTCCGTATTCTCCGGCATGGACCAGAAGGGAATGGAAATGTCGGTCCAGATATTGGAGGGGTGGGTCAGCCGGTAGTTGCCTTCTGCAGTCTCGTCCCAGTCTTTGGGCTTTCCGTCTTTTCGATAAGGAGCAATCACCTGCCGTTTGAGTTTGACAGCATTTACATCAAAACAGTATTCGGATCCCATGGTGCAGAACCAGATATCCTCGGTATTGTTCTTCCAGTTGGATTGAGAACCTCTGCCCTTTTCCCGCTCCCAGGTGATGCGGTTGCGCACATGAAAGTATTCATCAAGAACCGGAAAGATCAGGGTCGAGGTCTGCCAGTCGCTGCAGACATAAACGGAAGCATCCGGCTTGAGTAGAGGAAGAAGTTCTTGAATTGCAGAATCAAACCATGCGACATAGGCTGTGCTCTTTTTTGAGCGGAATGTGCGCGTGCCGTACTCCTTGGTCAGGTTGTAGGGTGGATCAATGACCACAAGGTCTGCAAAGGACCTGGGCAGATGGGACGCGCATGTGAAGAAATCCTGGTGAATGATCCGATCCGTGATGGCAGCGATCCCTGTCGGTTGATCCAGGTGGAGGAGCTGTTTGGAAAGATTTCGGATTTCCTCAACCGTGCAGGTAAGGGTTCGGTTTCTCGGTGCTTTCTTTTTCATTCGATTGCTTTCAGAGTCCGTTCCGGTCCTGTCTGGGGATGGTCAGCTTGGCGTCAATAAAATCCTTGTGAGAAAGCTTGAGACTCTGTGAAACCCGGCGGATTTCCTCGATCTCCTGGTTGTCGGTCTTTTCCGAGGCATTGGCCACACGAAAGAGGGTTTTGATGAATTCTCTGCGTTCCTCATGTGTGGTCACGGCAAAGTAGTTGTGGGAGAGTCGGAAATAGTCCAGTCCATTGCGGACCCGGTCCAGGCTCAGGCTGAACAGCAGTTCGGCATCCTGAGCGGACAGGTCCCAGTCCCGGGAGATAATGCTCCGGATTTCCTTCTCTTCCGCGTCCGAAATATGATGATCCGTGTTTGTCACATGCGCGAGAAGCCCGGCTGCCAGACAGATCTTGCGCAAATCCTCTTCGGGTTTGTTGACAGAGACCTTATCGGCCTTCTGTTTCTGAACCAGGTCATAGTAGATTGTGTTGTTTGTGTAATCCTCTGCATCCGCTTCCCGCAGACTGGAGGACCCGACCGCGTCCTGTCGTTTGCTGATCACGGATTTGAAGGCCCGGGTAAACCCGCTGAATATGCCGGTATCCACTCCGGAGATCTCCTGGCGGAGTTCATCCAGGAGGGCCTTTTCCTCCCGGGTGACCTTGCCGTCACTCTGAAAGAGGTTTTCCAGTGTTCGGATGACCAGTTCCTTTTCCTCGCTGCTGCGAATGGAGCCGAGCACCCGGTCTACCAGCTCCTTTCTCTCCTCCTCAGAGGGTGGCGATTCCATATACATCTCCAGAACGCTCCAGTCTTCTGCAGAAACGTCACCCAGGGTAAAGAGCAGGTCTTTGAGTGCGTTAATTTCATCAGCTGCAAGTTCACCGTCTGCCCATGCCGCAGCAATGGTCAGCTTTGCCAGATCCAGAATAAATGTCTTGTCTGTCATAATGTCGTCCTTTCGTTAGTCTGTCCAGCGTCGTTTCAGTTCATGAGCAACCATCTTGGGATGGCGGTCACGCGTAAAGACGCCCTTCCAGTTGAGCACAATGCGGCCGGTATGCTGCCCGACTTTGAAATCCGCAAAGTTCCAGACATGCACGCCAATGCAGTGGCTGTATTTTTCAGCCGTTTTAATCACATGATCGACCATCCGGCATTGATACTCTTCGGTCCACATTAGATCGTATTCGTCATGAAGTCCGGGAAGCGCGTCTGCGCCGAATTCGCTGATCAGGATCGGTTTCTTGAAATGCTCCCGAAACGATTCAATCCGGGGGGAAAGCATTTCGTCAATCTTCTCATATTTTCCGCAGTCGCGGCCATACCATGCCGGATAGGTATTCAGGCATATCACATCAAAGCAGTCTGCCTCTAGCTCCTCTTCCGCACGGCTGTTTATCACAAAGCAGATGGGGCGGGAATTGTCCAGGGTGCGGGCATACTCGACTTTTTCCCGGAAATATCCTTTTCCAGCCTCCACATAGGTCTCGCACTCGTTTCCAAGGCTCCACGCAATCACGCAGGCATGATTGAAGTCCCGTTCGATCAGTTCTCGGATATGATCCCGGTGGCGCCGGGCCAGTCGTTCGTATGCATCCGGTTCGTCTTTAACCGCGTTGAGCGAGAGCGTGTTGGCATCGGTCTCTGAAATGACCATGAATCCCAGGCGGTCTGCCATCTGAATGCATTCCTCTGAATAGGGGTAGTGAGATGTTCGGAAGGAGTTTGCACCGATCCATTTCATCAGGTTGAAGTCCTTTACAAGAAAGGGTATGCTCAGTCCCTTTCCAATAACGGTTAGATCTTCGTGGCGTCCGAATCCGCGCAAATACACTGGTTTTCCATTGAGCAGAAGATCATCCTCAGTGACCTCCACAGTCCGGAAGCCGAACGCCAGAATATACTCATCCGCCACGTCGCTGCCCTGCATTACGTGAATGATAATGTCGTAGAGCCTGGGTTCCTCCGGAGACCAGGGCGTGATTCCGGTGAATTCAATTTCGTCTTCTGCCGCATGATTGTCCAGCCTGAAATCCCGGCTGAAGGAGAGTTCAGGCACAGAAATCCGAAGTGTGTCGCCCGTGCCGGAGGTCTCTGCTGTAAAGCAGGCCCGGGCTGTCTGTTCGTCGATCTTTGTGGTGGTCAAACGAATCTGTTCCAGGCGAGCAGGGTCAGTGGCATAGAGAACAACCGGTCGATGGATTCCGGTAAAGGGAAAAAAATCATAATGAACATCCGGCCAGTTGCCCACCCGCCAGGAGGCAACGCCGCCGGCAGATGACGGAACCTGTCCCTGGGGACAGGTTGTATAGTCCAGAAGGTTATCCACACGCAGAACCAGCAGATTTTCCTGCGTCTGGTTGAAACGGCCGGTGATTTCGAATTCAAAGGGGGTGTATCCACCTTCATGACTTCCGAGAAGTTCACCATTGAGGTATACGTCGCATCGGAACGTGACAGCTCCGAAGCGGATCCAGACGCGGCGTTCTTTCCAGGCGCGCGGGACGCGGATTCTTTTGAAATACCACACCCAGTCCATGTAGGTATATTCCAGCCGGTCTGTAACCTGTTCGTTAAAGGATGCATTGGCAGCAATTTCTCTGGCATGCGTTGGAATTTGCGATGGGTAGTCTTTGTCAAGCCCCTCGTGATCATGGTCAAAGACCATTTGCCAGAGAGTGTCGACATCGACCCGTTCCCGAGTGGCAGTATTGCGGGGATATAGCATTGCAGGCTCCGTTTCTATCCATAATGTTCTGCGTGCAGGACAAGCAGCGCGTTTTGTTCTCTCAGGCTATATTGTATGCTGCCTGAGTGGTTTGTCAAATCTGTATTGCAAAGAAGAGAACGACAGCAAAGGATATATGGGTTGCATCGTTATCGGTCTCAGTATCGTCAGGTAGCAGTCCGATTGCATGAGAGATTGGGAACAATGATCGCCGCAGGCATGTAGTTGATCCGACTCAGGCGGAAGTAGATGAAACAAATGAAAGCGAAAACCTTATGATCCGGTTATTTTGACCAGAAAAAAAAGATTAATCAATTGAATTATGCGGTTCCTTCTTTTCGCAGTTCTCTGTGGTTCACAATTCTCTCTAAGCACTTGGTTTTTTCTGTTAAGTTAAATGGGTCCTGAATTATGTTTGAACTGACGATACTGATTTCGGTAGCGACAACGAGTTTGAATTAAGAACGCTCTTCTCTCTTCCCTCATTACTCATTGCTGTTGTTTTATTCGAACGGCTTTTATTGCGATGTCTTTTGAGATCTCCGGGAGGCGGATGGCCAGTTTGTTTCCAGAGCTCTGAATGGTGGTCTCATGAAATTTGCCTTGGGTCCATGTATCCCAGAACTCGATGCGGTAGGAGCCGGGTTTGAGGCGGGAGTCCTTGAGTGTGATCTCAGCGGTACGGGTTGGTACAAACAGGGGGTTTTTCTCCGGCTGGAAGGGATCAAAGGTTCCCCGTGTCTGGGTGTAACTCTGCGAAAGCGTTTTTCCGCGACGCCAGTAGTCGGCCTTGATTTTCATGTCACAGACCGGACGGTAGTAGACCCAGGCATAGGCCTTGTCCGGTCCGGTCCGGGTCAGGGCCGAGAGCAGGGGAGCGTTTTGGACGCGGATTTTATTCAGCTGCCACTCGGTCTGATCCAGGTGTTCGCCGGCAATGAATTGGCTGAATACGCGGTGGTAGCGGTCCAGGCGTTTTTCAAAGAAGAAGTTCCACCACCAGGGCATGGGCGCTGCGGATATGGGCAGAAACCATCCGGCCCAGAGTCCGTCATGGAGTTCATGGGCAATGAATTCCTGGCTGGTTCCCTGGGCGTGACCACCGTATTCTTCGATGATGACAGGTTTGGGATAATATTTGAGGCCGTTGGCTGTTGCCCGGATGGTTTCGATGATTCCGGCTCCCTGGTTGTAGGAGGCCAGCTGGGTGTAGTTAATGGTATCAAGTTTCCAGACGCCGGGAAAGCCGTAGTCATCGTTGAATTCCGTGGAGATGGGATGTTTGCCGCAGTCCAGAGCGCGCAGGTAAGCACACATTTCACGATGCCAGCTTTCCACAGCCCACGGGTTTTTGTTGACCACATTGACTTCGATCCACATGGTCCAGCCGAAGACGTTGGGAAAGGCACCCCAGCGGGCAGCGGTGTAGCGCAGGCGGCGCTTCCAGAGTTTTCTGGCCTGTGGATCGGTAATGACCTGGGAGAAATGACCAATGGGACCGCCGTTGATTTTGTTGTAGGGGTTTTCTTTCCACTGGGAGTCATAGGCTGTGGTAAAGGGACCGTGATTCTGCAGTGTGATTTCCGCCAGCAGGCCTTTTTTGGCTGCATAGTTGACCAGGTGGTCGAGTCGCCAGGCGTTTTTCAGGCTGTAAACGCCGAGTCCGTGGTATCCGGGATAATCTTTGCGCCATTCCAGTCCGCACCACCAGGGACACATCCAGAGCCGCGCGGTATTCATGCCGGATTCGGCCATCTGATCCATGTATTTCTCGATGAGAAAGGTTCCCTGATCTGCATCAGGGAGTGTGAAGTCCCAGTATTTGATCTGGCGTTTGTGTTTTTCCACAGGAAAGCAGAGGTTGATGGGAAGGGGATAAAAGAATTCACTATTCTCTCTGCTGAAGTATCGGCTCCCCCGGGCCACGGTAACCGGTCCGGGACCATCGGTCTGTTCTGCATCAACGGTATGTTTTTCTGTTTTGAATGTCTGGCTGTGATGGTCTCTTCCCTGGATATACCAGGTGTATCTGCCCGGGGTGCGGGGCAGAAAGCGCACGGCCCAGTAGGGTTCCTGAATTGGATTGAGTACTTCCTTTCCATCCGATTTGTGCCGGGAGTAGTCCTGGGCATAAAAGGCCGGAACCCGTGTCACCGAGCTGTCCGGGCCGATGAAAACGCCCTGGAAGTCTGCCTGCTCCGGATCAAAGGGGTTTTGATAGCTGCGATTAACGTGAAACCGTGCTTCAAAGAGGCGAAGGCAGCCGGTTGTTTTGGGTGTCTGCATTACGGTTGCCGAGAGGGTGTCTGCCGGCCGGCGACTGCCGTCGGGCTGCAGGTGCTGGATGGTTACGGTTCGGATTCTCCGTCCGGAATAGAGCAGGACGCCGGCTTCGCGAACGCGGCGCAGACACCACGGGCCCCAGGGCCTTCCGGCCGGCACGGGTTTCCACCCTTTATCCAGGGGGATGCGTTCGGACAGGGTTCCCTTTTTATACGAACACCGGTCGGTCATGAATTCATACCATTTGCCGTCCAGAACTTTCACGTATACGACCAGACGGCAGGCCGGGTTGTTGTCGGAATCGCCGGCGATGTCAAGGGTAAGGTCCAGATGGGTTTTGCCGAACCAGGATGCGTCGATGTCCTGGCTGGCGGTTGCGGTTGGTGTATTCAGCTCAATTGCGGCCCGTTCAATCTCTTCGGGAAAGTCCAGCAGCACCGGGACCATGAACGACAGGCCGAGGATCAGTAGCAGGGACAGCACAATGGTCAGGATGCTGAAGCTGTGCCGCAGAACAGAACGCTGGTTGACTGAAGCGGTTGGCGCCTGTCCGTTGAGGTTGAAGCCGTGCGGCGTTTTTTCCCATTTGAAGGGCTGGGTGAAGAATTGAACGAATCCTTTCCATGCCCCCAGACTGACCAAAATCCAGTAAAAAGGCAGAAGCAGGGTAAAGGGGATCAGGTGATAGAGTCTTCGGCGCACACAGCCCAGCAGGTGAATGAATATAAAGAGGAAGTTAAAGAGCAGCAGGGCAATGGCGCAGATGGGAAATCCAACGGTCCAGGGAAGGTTGGGGTCATAGATCGGCCAGCCGCCGAGCAGCCAGGCGGTTCCGAATATCCAGCATACGGGATTGAGCAGCAGGGTCATGACGTGGCCGCCCACGGTAAAGATCATCATCAGAAATTTCCAGATGCCCAGCACCTTGAGCCCGTGCAGGGGATTGTGGGTGTGGACCAGGAGGGTCTGCCAGAATCCCTTCATCCATCGGGAGCGTTGCAGTATCCAGGGACCGAGATGCGTGGTGGCCTCTTCCCAGGTCGTGGAGTCGAGGATCAGTGTTTTGGTGCGGTTTTCGGCCAGACGAATGCCCAGGTCACAGTCTTCGGTCACATTGAATGCGTCCCAGCCGCCGGTTTTTTCCAAAACCTCTCTGCGGAAGTGGTTGGAGGTGCCGCCCAGGGGAATCGGTCCGCGCAGTGCATGAATACCCGGCAGATAGAGGTCGAACCAGGTGGTGTATTCGATGGTGAACAGCCGGCTGAGCAGGTTGTCGGTCCGGTTGAAGAAGTTGAGCTTGGCCTGGAGACACCCGACGTCCGGATCGGCCTTACGGAAGGCGGCGACTGCTTTGCGCAGCTGGTCAGGTTCGGGGCGGTCTTCAGCATCAAAGATAACAACCAGATCGCCCCGGGCTTCTTTAAGCCCCCAGTTACAGGCCCGTGGTTTGGTCTTGACCCTGCCTTGGGGCACAATCACCGGCTGCATCCAGCCGGGCAGATGGCAGCACTCAAGGGCATGGCGTGTTTCGCTGTCATCTTCTTCGATCAGCAGCTTGACATCAAGCTTGTCTTGGGGGTAATCCAGACGCTTGAGACTGGCAATCAGGTTGGCGGCGATTTCCTTTTCATGGTACAGCGGACAGAGGATCGTGTAGACTGGCAGATCTTCGCCAGGGATCCGCGATGCCTCATTCCGTGAGATTCGGACCGTGTTACGTCTGGACAGACCTGCGAGTACGGCAAAGACCCGGAGTCCGACCACAATAACGTAAAGTGCAAGCAGCAGGATGTTTACAAAAACAAAAAAAGTGGTGAAATCGACCATGGCCTGAACGGCCAGACCGGCGATTGTTCCGGCAAAGACTGCCCGTTGCCAGGGATGCCACCTGATTTCAGCTGTAACTCGTTTCATTGTTTATAGATACTTTCGCAAACAGATGTTTGTCCAAAGGGTTTTTTATTGCAATTTACATCTGTCTTTGCAAAATAGGATGTTCGAAGCTATGTTCAGGCCGGAAGTTGAACGTAAAACGTTAATACGGACGATTACGAAGCCGAACTCCACGGAACTATTGGAATATGACGACAAATTGCTGGAAAAGATTCATTTTATTATTTCTTCTTTTGCCGGTCCTGAATCTGTTCGCTCAACCGGAAGATGAAGATTCATTGATAAAGAAATTCCGCAATGAACGGACAAAGGAAACCGAACAGGGATTTGTGTTCGGTTTCGAGGAGGACAGAGACTGGGACAAATTCCCTGACACATGGACCCGCAAAAGAGGAAAAAAGTATGCGCATTATATAGATATTCTTCTGGACTCGCAAGAAAAAAAATCAGGCAAGGCATCCATCTGCTTTCATTTTATCGGCGGCCGTGCCGGCATTCAAACGGGTATGCTCAAGATCGACAGTTACTTTGCCTACGAATTTGCTGCGTGGGTTAAGACCCGTGATCTGAGCCGTTCCAGAGTGAGTGTGGACATTGTCTGGTACGATCAGAAGGCCCAGCCCTTTTCGCGAAGTCACACAAAACAGTTGACCGCGGCAGAAGAGTGGACTCAAACCAAGTTCCGGATCAACCAGGTGCCCAAAGGGGCGATCTACGCCAGACTGATCTGCATGGTTGAGGGAGCGGATAAGAAGGCAAAGGTGTGGATCGACGATATCCGATTTCTTAAACGGCCACGAATTTTGTTTACATCGAAACGGGAGTTTAACATTTTCCGGGAGAAGAAGGTTTCCTTTGCTGTCAATATTAACGGGCTGGCTGCCGGCAATTATCTGTTGAGTGCGGAGGTAAAGGATTATCTGGGTCAGGATGTTTACACCACGCGTGTCCCCATCTACTTTGAGAAAAAAGATGCGTACACGCGGAAGTTTTCCCCGCGGATTGATCAGTTCGGCGTGTATCAGAGTAAATTCATTCTGTACAGAAACGGAGAGGATATCGCGAGCACAGCCGCGTCTATTGCAGTTCTTCCGCCGCCTAGAGATCGACTGAAAAAGAGCGAGGAAATATTCGGCGTGGAATTTCCGGTTTCCGATATCCCGGACCGCAGCACCCATTTGAAATCACTACAGGCCCTGGGGGTTTACAATATCAAGATGCCGCTTTGGAGCCGGGACTACAAACCTGGTGTACGGGAGTCTGCGGACAAAGATTTACGGGGATTTCTCAAGGACTGTTCCGACAAGAGGATACGAAACATCGGAATCTTCGGACCGGTTCCGGACGAGCTGCGAAAGAAAATGGATCTGTCGGAGGGAGGCATGGCTGACATTCTCGGGGTTGAAAAGGAGAAGTGGCTGGAGTTTTTTCGCGATACCATGGAGATGTACGGCTTCTTTATCAGCATCTGGCAGATCGGTACCAATATGGATGAGAGTTTCAGCGGAAAGAAAAAATCCCGACGTGCCGTGCAGAATTTTGATGTGCTTTCCCGACTCTCCACCTGGTCGGAGATGGGCGTACCCTTTTCCGTGCGCGGGCGGGATGCGGTCGACTATGTTCCCTTTGAAGAAGACCGTGTTCAGTTTGTTTCCGTGACCTGTGCCCCGGAAAGCGACTTCCTCCAGTTGGACAGAGACCTGACGCTGCTCAAGAAAAAAAAAGGAGGCGATGCCACGAACAAAGACATCTGGCTGAATATTGATCTGCAGAACGGCCGCATGTCGGAAAAGAAACAACTGGTTGATTTTGCTCGAAAAGCGGTGATGGCCCGGCGTCACGGCATGGACATGATTGTGGCCGCGCCCTATATGGATTCGGATCGGGGCATGATTCGTGACGATTATTCTCTGCGGCCGGTCTATGCAGGATTTATGACCGTCTCCTCGCTTCTTTCCAATGCAGAATACCTGGGTTCGCTCCGAGAGCTGGGCACGGATGTGTATGGATATGCCTTTAAGCGTGAGAACGACACGATTTTAGCGATCTGGGCTGCAGAAGATAAGATCATCCGAAAAAAACTGTACCTGGGTTTCCGGATTCAGCAGATCGACCTGATGGGCAATACCCGTGAGCTTAGAACCACCAAGGAAGGAGAACAGATTTTTGATGTCAGTGGGATTCCGACGTTTTTCACCGGTCTGAATACGGAACTGACCCGAACAAGGCTCTCTATCAGCCTGGACCAGCGCATCAGTCTCTTTTCCAAACTGGAGTTTCAGAAACAGAAGATCTCCCTGCACAACAACTTCAAGAAATCCATTTCCGGAAGTTTTTACATCAACTACCCACCCGGCTGGCAAACCCGACCGCCGATCATTCAGTTCAAGGTGCCTGGTGAAGAATCCAGGACCTTTGAATTTGAAGTGGTACCTTCGCGCATTGAAACTCCGGGAATCAAGGAGGTAAAGATCGACTCCACGCTGGTTATGGGAACCCGACGCTACCGCTTCTCAAGCGCCCGTCCGCAGATATTCAAGTCGGAGTTCGACGTGACCGTTCAGACCATGCTCAGCCAGGAGAGCGGTATGGATGTGATCGTCAATGTAGCCCTGTCGGATCGGTCTACATACAATCCGGACAAAACCATGAGCTGCAATGTCTTTCTGGAGATCCCGGGCCAGCGCGCCATGAACAACAGCATTTCCGGACTCCGAAAAGGCGGGAACGCGGCCATTGCCACCTTTGCAATTCAGAATACCAAGAAAATTATCGGCAAGAAGGCCATCGTATCCATTCTTGAAATCGACGGCAAGCGGTTTTATAACCAGGAGGTTGTCCTGACATCCAGTGGAGGTAAACGTGATTAAACAGGCATGTATTGTCGCCGCGGGAATGGGCAGCCGGTTCGGAGAAAGGTCAAAGGCTCTTCCCAAGCCGCTCTTTCGAATGTGCGGGGTGTCCATACTTGAACGTGTTATTCTTACCTGCCGCAAGTGCGGCATCCGGGATTTTGTCATTGTGATCGGATACATGGGAGATACGATCCGGGACTATATTGAATCCGTTAAACCCGCGGATATCCGCGTGGAGTGGGTTCAAAATAGTGAATGGAAAAAAAAGAACGGAGTCTCTGTTCTTAGCGCGCGGGATAAACTTCAGGATCGCTTCCTGCTTTTAATGTCCGATCATATCTTTTCGTCCGAACTTCTTAAGGAGGTACTGGAAACAGACGACGGCAGGGATGTACACCTGGCCGTGGATCCCCGCCTGGACCGGGTTTTTGACATGGAGGACACCACCAGGGTCGCGTACGGTGAGGCCGGCATCCAAGCCATTGGCAAGGAACTGACAGACTTCAATGGTGCGGATACCGGCATCTTTGTGGGAAACAGTGACTTTATCAAGGCGTTGGAAACGGCCTATGAAAAGCACGAACAGGACTGCAGCATCAGCGAAGGTTGCCGGGAACTGATTGTGGAAAATAAATTCTTCGCCATTGAAGTGCACCATGGATTCTGGCAGGATGTGGACGATGAGTCCTGTTTTAAGGAAGCCAGAAAGCGGCTGCTTAACAGCCTGCGCAAGGAGACAGACGGCGTTCTTGCCGCCCTGATCAACCGGCGTATCTCCATTGCCATCTCTTCCAGACTCTGCCATTTTCCCATTCACCCGAACCTTATGACCATTGCCAACTTCTTCATTGGTGTGGCGGCCGCAGTGTTTTTTGCGATTCCGGGGTATGGGACCGGTGTGGCCGGCGCGCTGCTTTTTCAGGCATCCTCTATCCTGGACGGGTGTGACGGAGAGACCGCCCGGCTCAAGTTTACGGAATCCAAACTGGGCGGATGGCTGGACCTGATTCTTGATAACGTGGTACATGTTTTGATTTTCTCTGCCATTGGGTCCCGGATCTACCAGACCACGAACCCTTCCGAAGCACTGATCCTGGGGTGCCTGATGGTTGCAGGGGTGGTCGTGTCCATGGTGCTGGTTTCCAATGCCTGTGTCAAGGGCGGCAAGCTTGGCGCTCTCAAGACCGGCAGGGGAGACAGTGCTGTGCTCAAACTGGTCAATTACCTGGCGCGCAGAGACTTTACCTATCTGCTGCTTCTGCTTTCTCTTTTCGGAGAGATCGGCATGCGTATCTTCGCGTGGATGGCGGCCGTGGGTTCGAACGTCTTTGCGCTGACGGTTTTCTTTTTGTTTTATTTCAGAAAACGGTCTATGGTCGATAGTTCACAGTAAAAACCGTACATATAACCATGAAGGACATGAAGGACATGAAGGACATGAAGATATTATTTATTGGCGATCTGGTCGGTCGACCCGGCCGGTATATCCTGAGCGAACGGCTGCGGAAATACAAAGAAGAGAACGCGATTGATTTCTGTGTGGTCAATGCCGAAAATATGGCCAACGGATCCGGGATTACGGAAAATACATTTAAAAAGTTGCTTCATTACGGAGCGGACGTCGTGACCTCTGGCGACCACATTTACCGGAACAAGGATGTGCTCAACTTTATGGCAGAGGAACCCCGGCTTCTTCGCCCGGCCAATCTGCCGTCAGAGGCCATGGGCAATGCGTACGGAGTCTACGAGGTCTCGGGCAGCAAGGTCGGAGTTCTGAATCTTCAGGGCCGGATTTTTATGAATCCCATTGACTGCCCGTTCAAGGCCGCGGACGAGTGTTTGAAGAAAATCAAGCAGGAAACGGATATGGTCCTGGTAGATTTTCACGCCGAAGCCACTTCCGAGAAAGTGGCCATGGGCCGGTATCTGGATGGACGCGTGAGTGCGGTGCTGGGAACGCACACGCACATCCAGACCGCAGATGAGGGTATCCTGCCCAAGGGAACCGCATACATTACGGATGCGGGAATGACCGGTCCATATGATTCGGTTCTTGGTCGGGAAGTCAAACCCGTACTTCAGAAGCTCATCACCGGTATGCCCGCCCGTTTTGACGTGGCCAAAGACGGTCTGAAAATGTGCGGTGCTCTGGTGGAGGTGGATGAAAAGACAGCAAGGGCGATTTCAATTCATCGGGTTGTTGAACACGTGGCCTCTCAGATGTAACCCTTTTTTTGAAGGTAGAGGAGGAAGAAAAATGAATTCAGTGGTGGTAATTCTTATATCCGGTGCAGCCCTGGTACTCGGCTACATGGTTTACAGCCGGCTGGTGGAAAGATGGCTGGGCGTGGATTACAGTGAAGAGTCACCCGCGCATACGCACAGGGACGGCGTGGACTTTGAGCCGGCCAAACACTGGACCGTTCTTTTTGGCCATCATTTCGCCTCCATTGCCGGTGCCGCTCCGGTACTGGGCCCGGTGGTTGCGTGCATGATGTGGGGGTGGCTTCCGGCCCTGCTGTGGATTGTGATCGGCGGTATCTTTTTCGGCGCAGTACACGACTTCTGTTCGCTGGTCATTTCTGCGAGAAATGAGGGACGGTCAATCAGCGATGTGGCCGAGGATCTGCTGGGAAAACCTGTAAAGATTTTCTTTCAAATCTTTGTATGGTTGGCTCTGATTCTTGTGGTGGCGGTCTTTGCGGCCTTTGCAGGAAAGACACTGGCCGGAACGCCCGAAGTGGTTCTGCCCACCTTTGGTCTTATTCCGGTGGCTCTGGTAATCGGGATCATGATGTACCGCATGAACATGAATATCCTTGTCTGTTCTATGATCGGCGTTGTTCTGCTGGCTGCATTGATTGTGGCAGGTAATTTTCTGCCCATTGACATTAAAGCATGGGGCATTGAGAATGCGGCAGACTGGTGGACCGTTATCCTGCTCATCTATGCAGGGGTGGCGTCCGTGATCCCGGTTCCCCTGCTGCTGCAGCCCCGGGACCACCTGGCCGGTTCGATTCTTTTTTTCGGTCTCCTTTTTGGATTTGTTGGTATTTTTTTGAGCCAGCCGGACATGAAGTGCCCTCGTTTTATTGCGTATACATCCGCTGCGGGAAACCTTTGGCCCATGCTCTTTGTAGTCATTGCCTGCGGCGCGCTTTCCGGCTTTCACAGTCTGGTTGCCAGCGGGACAACATCCAAGCAGCTGCCAGATATGAAGAGCGCCCGGCCGATTGGTTATGGAGGAATGATTACAGAGTCAGCCCTCTCCCTGCTGGCACTGATTTGCGTAGCCGCGGGTCTATACTGGAGTGATCCCCCTGAGGGGTGTGCGCATCTGGTTTATCCTGCATTGGCAAAATCTGACAGGATAAAAGCCTTCGGTGAGGGATACGGTCAGCTGACAAAAACGTTCTTCGGAAGTTTCGGTGTTCTGATCGGAATTACCATGCTCAAGACATTTATCATGACCACTCTGGATTCGGCCACGCGTATCACCCGGTTTATCACCTCTGAACTCTTTGCCGGATCCTTGAAAATTAAACCGCTGAATAACCGGTATGCTGCAACCATTGTTGTAATTGCTTTATCCGGATATCTGGCTCTGGGCAATTATGGAGCCATCTGGCCGATCTTCGGTGCTTCCAATCAGTTGATTGCTGCGATTGTGCTCATGATTATCAGCATGTACCTGATGGTCCGAAACCGGTTCAGCCTTTTTGCCCTGATGCCGGCCATGCTGATCTTTGTGACTACCATTGCCGCCCTTGTAACGCAGGTGCGTACCTTTTTACTGCCCGGTGAAGGAAAAGAGGCCAAATATATGCTGGGCGGTATCGGCTCCTTTCTACTGGTTCTGGGAGTGCTTGTCCTGATCTGCTGCGTACGTGTCATGATAAAACAACGGGCTGCCGACAAATGATTTCTTGACAAACAAATGGCAGATTTTATAATACGAAGACTTTTTTTGGTGAATATGGAAAGAGGAACTATGAATCTTAAGGGAAAAACAGCGTTAATTACGGGTTCATCCCGGGGTATCGGCCGAACCATTGCCCTGAAAATGGCGGATCTTGGCGCAGATATTGCCGTTAATTACATTGATATTGACGACAATAAGAAGGATGCTGAGAGTGCAGTGGCTGAACTGCGGGAAAAGGGTGTCAAGGCCGAGATGTTTGAAGCCGATGTAGCCAGCCTGGACAGCGTAACTGCAATGATTGAGGCCGTGATCAAGGAATTTGGAAAGATCGACATCCTGGTTAACAATTCCGGTATTACACGCGACAACATCATTTTGCGTATGAAAGAGGTTGAATGGGACAGCGTGATCAGCGTGAACCTAAAAGGCGCTTTCAACTGCACCAAGGCAGTGGCCCGTTCCATGCTTAAGAATCGGAGCGGCAGAATTATCAATATTTCATCTGTTGTCGGACTCTTCGGTAACGCAGGACAGGCTAACTACAGCGCATCCAAGGCCGGTCTGATCGGGCTGACCAAGAGTTCGGCCAAGGAATTCGCTTCCCGAGGAGTGACTGTGAACGCGATTGCCCCCGGGTTCATTGCAAGTGCCATGACAGATGCTCTGCCGGAAAAGGCCCGTGAGGAATTGCTGAACCTGATTCCCCTGAACCGTATCGGAGATCCCGAAGAAGTGGCTGAAGCCGTTGCTTTTCTTGCCGGAGAGGGAGCCTCTTATATCACCGGCAATATCGTTAATGTCAACGGCGGAATGTACATGTAATTTTTTTACAAGGAGTGTAAGATGGCATCCATTCAGGAACGCGTGATTGAGATTATCGCCGAACAGCTCGGCAAAGATAAAGACCAGATTAAACCGGACAGCACATTCGTGGATCTTGGGGCGGACTCCCTGGACACGGCTGAACTGGTCATGGAATTTGAAGACGAATTCGGTATTAACATTCCCGAAGATGAAGAAGGCATCCTGACCGTAAAAGACGCGGTCAGCTACATTGAAAGCAAAATGGGTGATGATGCCTGACATCCGGCGTACATCGGATATCAATATCTTTTTTCCACGGACACCACTGATTTATTAAGGAATGATTTTTCATGCCAGAACGGCCACGTGCTGCGATCACCGGTATTGGTCTGTTGACTCCCTGCGGGTTGACCAGAGACGAAACCTGGAAATCCCTTGTGCAGGGAAAAAGCGGAATCGATACAGTGACCTCTTTTGATGTCTCTGAATTCAAATCTCATATTGCCGGCGAACTCAAGGGGTTTGATCCGCTCAACTGGATTGACAAACGGGAAACCCGGCGCATGGACCGGTTCAGCATGATCGGGATTGCGACCGCGGATCAGGCCTTTGAAGACAGTGGAATTGAAGTGACGGACGAGAACCGTGACCGGATTGGTGTGATCACCGGATCCGGTGTGGGCGGTCAGTTGACTGTGGAACACCAGCTGGGCCGACACTTCAAAGGGGGGCCGTCGCGAATTTCCCCCATGACCATTCCCAATCAGATGATCAATGCTCTCTCTGGCAACATCTCTATGCGCCTGAAGGTCCGGGGGCCGAACTGCGGAATCGTATCCGCATGTGCCAGCGGTTCCCATGCCATCGGCTATGCACTGCGGATTCTGCAGATGGGAGAAGCGGATGTCGTGATCACCGGCGGCAGTGAAGCACCGGTAACCATTCTTGGTATGGGCGGTTTCTGTGCAGCCAAAGCCCTGTCCACCCGCAACGATGCTCCTCAGGAAGCCAGCCGTCCCTTTGACCTTGACCGTGACGGATTTGTCATGGCCGAAGGCGCAGGCATGCTGGTGATTGAGCGGATGGATCTGGCAAAAGAACGCGGTGCACGAATCTATGCCGAACTGGCCGGATTCGGTGAGACCGGTGACGGTTACCACCTGACTCAGCCGGCACCGGGCGGAGAAGGCGGAGCCCGGGCGATGAAAAAAGCCATGGCGGATGCCGGCCTGACATCCGAAGACATTTCCTATGTCAACGCGCACGGTACTTCAACCAAATACAACGACAGTACGGAAACACAGGCCATCAAGACCGCGTTTGGCAATGCGGCAACCTCTGTGATGGTCAGTTCCACCAAATCCATGACCGGGCATATGCTCGGAGCCGCCGGGGGCGTAGAAGCTGGATTATGCGCGCTTGCCATTCAGAGCGGCGTGGTTCCTCCCACCACCAACTACACCACTCCGGATCCGGAATGCGACCTGGACTACGTACCCAATCAGGCCCGCGAGGCCGAGATCACCGCTGCCATGTCCAACTCCCTGGGATTCGGCGGCCACAACGCCTCTCTGGTGATAAAAAAGATCTGAGCAATAATTCAGTCAAGCGCAGTGAGCTAACTGCAGTCGATGGTCAATAGTCTATCATAGGTTATCATTTAAGGGTTCTGAGATATGGTGAAAATTGTTTCCTCATACAGTGACTATGATCCATCTGTTGATGTTGAAAAGCGTGTACGACAGATGCTTGACGCTATACCATCCAAGTATCTTGTTTCTCTTCGCACTATCTTCCTGACAAACACAGCAGCGCTCAATCGCGAAAGGCGTAAAGGTAAGATTCGCAATCGCGGCAAGAAATATGCAGTAGTTACGGGCAGTGGACTCTATTCGTACAGGAAAAAGGATAAAGCGGTATCTATTGAGATATACGTGGGCGAAAAAATTAAAGGATATTTATTTCCGAAAGCACTATTGGTATCTAATCATTATTGTAAAGCTTGCTTTTCCGTTGCTATGGATTATTCAGAGGTTCGAGGCTCGACAGAAGAGCCGATAAAGGTGTCATGACAAAGTTCACGAAAGAACAATTGACTTTACTTGAGCTGATTTGTTAATCAGTTTCACAGTGATTTGGGCTAACGATATCGATTTCGATACGGATTGTTTATTCGATCAGTTTTCTGTGATCTCTGTGCCTGTGGTGATATCCGTTTTATGGAGTTGTCTTACTTTACGGTCTTGCGGTCAGTTTTTCTGCTGTTCGTTGAAGGCGTAGGAGACGCGAAGGACGCCATTTTTCTTCAGTATGTCGGTGAGTTTCTGTACATGCGTGAACTGGGTTTTCTTGGCAATCAGCAGCTGAACAGAAACGGTTGATTTGTCTTTGCCGGAGTTGTCAATGATCGCAAGGATTTCTTCGATACTTACGGGTTTGTTGTCTGCGAAATATTTTCCCTGAATATCAATGGAAAAGGTGAAGTCTGCTTCAATTGCATTCTGCCGGAATGGCGCCTCGTTGACTGTAATAACCTGGAGATCTTCCGGCGCACGGGAACCGCTGTTTAGAATGCGTATCACAATGATCGCAACCAGGGCGCCGGTATATATCAGAATTCGGAGTTTGCCCATTGGGATATTTCCTGAAAAGAAGTTGAAGATGATTGTAAATATTTCATATGTTTTTTCCATTACCATTTGTAATTTTTTCGTGAATTATGGTGACAGTGAATTATAATCGGATCGTTGACAGAATGACAGCCAATGAATTGTGTATGCAGGCTGGACAGACAACAAAATTCAGATTGGACACGCGATTGTTTCCGGAAAGGCAGGCTGATGAGCGGAAAGACAGTAACGGAAAAGATTCTGGAACAGCATCTGGTTTCAGGAAAACTGACTGCAGGTGAAGAAATATCGATTCGAATCGACCAGACCCTGACACAGGATGCCACAGGCACCATGGCGTATCTTCAGTTTGAAGCCCTGGACTGTGAACGGGTCAAAACCGAGTTGTCGGTCAGTTATGTGGACCACAACACGCTGCAGATGGGATTTGAGAATGCGGACGATCACCGGTATCTCAAATCGGTAGCAGCGAAATTCGGTGTGGTCTTTTCCCGACCCGGAAACGGTGTCTGCCACCAGGTGCATCTGGAGGAGTTCGGACGGCCGGGCAGAACCCTGATTGGCTCAGACAGTCATACGCCCACGGGAGGCGGGATCGGCATGTTTTCATTCGGTGCCGGAGGCCTGGATGTGGCCGCAGCCATGGCAGGTGCTCCCATTTACCTGAGCGCACCTGAAGTGATCGGCATTCGGCTGGAAGGAAAGCTCAGTCCCTGGGCAACCGCCAAGGATGTGATTCTCAAGGTGCTGAGTATCTTCACGTCCAAGGGAAATGTGGGCAGGGTCTTTGAATATGTTGGTCCTGGTGTCAAGACGCTGGAGGTTCCCGAACGCGCAACCATTACGAACATGGGAGCCGAGTGCGGGGTGACGACGTCTCTCTTTCCCAGCGATGAAATTACCCGGCGGTTTATGGCCGCTCAGTCGCGGGAGGAGGCGTGGGTGGAACTGCAGGCGGATGAGAATGCGGTGTACAGTAAAGAGCAGGTAATTGATCTGGCAGACCTGGAGCCGCTGGCCGCCTGTCCGCACAGTCCGGATAACATCAAGACGGTTGCCGAACTCAATGGTACGGTGATTAACCAGGTCTGTATCGGCAGCTGTACCAACTCGTCCTATACGGATCTGACGGCAGCCGCGGCCATTCTAAAGGGCCGTACGGTTTATCCGGATATCAGCCTGGTGGTTTCTCCCGGATCCAGGCAGGTGCTGAGCATGATAACTGAAAACGGTGCACTGGCCGACCTGGTCGAAGCCGGCGCCCGGATTGTGGAGCCGTGCTGCGGTTTCTGTATTGGTGCCGGGCAATCACCGCCGTCGGCCGGCGTGTCGCTTCGTACCAACAACCGGAACTTTAAGGGACGGTCCGGTACTGCAGATGCAGGCATTTATCTGGTCAGTCCGCAGACCGCGGCAGTATCAGCAATCTTCGGAAGAATAACGGATCCGTGCAGTACGGATATGACACCTCCGCAGATTGAGATCCCGCAGACGTTCCACAAGTCTGAAACCATGATCATCTTACCGCCCGAAGACGGCAGCGATACTGCGATTGTTCGCGGTCCGAATATCGGACCGCCTCCGGCCCGGGAACGAATGCCCGAGGACCTCAGCTGTACGGTGGAGCTTAAGGTTGGGGATAAGATCACCACAGACCATATCATGCCGGCCGGAAACCGGCTGAAGTACCGGTCAAATATTGAGACGTATTCGGGATTTGTATTTGAGCCTGTGGATTCGCAGTTTCCGGCGCGCGCCCGGGCGAATCTCGAAAAGGGAGTCTTTACTGCGATTGTAGCCGGTCTTTCCTATGGCCAGGGGTCGAGCCGCGAACACGCGGCCATGTGCCCCATGTATCTGGGGGTACGCGCTTTGATTGCCAAATCAATCGAACGGATTCATCTGGCCAATCTGGTGAATTTCGGTATTCTGCCACTGGTTTTTTCAGATCCGACGGATTATGACCGGATTGAACCCGGGCAGGAGATCCGGATTCCGGACTTGAATAAAAGCCTGAACAGTGAACGCGTTATGGTTTCGGTCGGAGAACGAGGGATCGAAGCTGCGGTTCCGGTTTCGGTTCGGCAGCGCGACATTATCCTGGCCGGCGGATTGCTCAACTTTATAAAGGAGACCGAGAATGCCTAAATTAGATGGATTTGAACGCAGGGAATTTATTCGTGTGAAAGTAAAGGTTCCGGTGGCGTACAAGTTCTTCAGCACTACTGGAGACAGTCCGTTTGACGAGATCTTCGAAGGTCACACAAGCAATATCAGCCGGAACGGATTGCTGCTGGAGGGACAATTGCCGGAAAAAGACATGGCCGCGCCCCTGCTTTTGGGAAAACTGATCATCGGAGTGAATCTTTTTCTGCCCAACCAGGAGGCTCCAGTCAAGGCACTGACGCGGGTCAAGTGGATTGAAGCTACCTCGGATGAAACCATTTCCTGTCTGGGGCTTCACTTCAAGGAGATTACCAAAGAATCCATTGACTGGATACTGAAATTCATCATCAGTACGCAGATGCCCTGATTAAACGGAAACGAGGTCCCCAGTGAAGATTGAAACTGCACAACTGATTTTCTTTTCCCCCACAGGAACCACGAAAAAGAACGCAGAGGCCATTGCCTCAGGCATGGGGTTGAACCGGGTGACCCAGGCCGATCTGACCCAGCCTCTGGAACCGGTTCCGGTCTTTATGGAGCAGAGCGCCCCGCAGGCGGATGTGGTGATCCTGGGGGCACCCGTATACAGCGGACGCGTACCGGAGCTTGCGGAGCAGCGGATTCGTGAACTTCCGGCGTATTCCGGAACCCCTGCCGTGGTTGTGGCGGTGTATGGAAACCGGCATTACGATGACTCCCTGCTTGAGCTTGGGGATCTTGCCAGGGAGCGGGGGTTGATTCCGGTTGCAGCCGCTGCTTGCATCGGTGAACATTCCTTTGCAACCCAAGAGAATCCCATTGCAATGGGCCGACCCGATGCAGCGGACATACAGGCTGCTGCGGAATTTGGTGCCGGTGTATCGGAGATGCTGAAAAATACGGATTCTGTGGAAAACCTGAAGCTGCTCGCGGTTCCGGGCAACCGCCCGTTTAAGGATCGCGGCCGTCGCGCCGACATTGCCCCTGAGACACAGCAGGATATCTGTACGCGCTGCGGCAAGTGTGTGGGCATTTGTCCGGCCCGGGCGCTCCGTCTTGGAAGCAGCGGGCTGGAGACGGATACGGAAAAATGCATTATCTGTTGTGCCTGTATCAAAGTGTGTGTGGCGAACGCCCGGGTTATGAAACATCCCAAGATCCTTGGTGCTTCAGAACGGTTGAGCAGCAACTACGGAAAACGGAGAGAGCCTGAGTTCTTCCTGCCGGAAATGTAACAGAGAAAATTCCTGCAGATCCAGGAGAAAATTCTTCGCGCAAATTGTCGAAAACAATACTTGCAAAAGAAATTCTTCCGATATAATACAGCCGACGGAAACGGGTTCGTGTACGCTTTTATCGGACAACCTGTCTGCCAGGCGTGCATGAATTACATTTCAACTCTTTTTGTTAGACTGAAGGGACTTCATGGACAGAATAAGTATGCTCAAAGAACGTATGGATCCGGCTCAGCTGGACAAACTGACGGCCCTGAACAACCCGGCCATGATGGATTTTGTGGCTGAATATGTGGAGCACCTCAATCCTTCCAAGATTTTCGTGTGCAATGATTCGCCCGAGGATGTGGCGTATCTGCGCAGTGAAACGGTGAATCGTGGAGAGGAAAAAGCGCTGGACCTGGAAGGTCACACCATTCATTTTGACAGTTTCTTTGACCAGGCCAGGGACAAGGCCAACACCCGGATCCTGGTTCCCGAAGGGTTCGAGACGAGTGAAACCATTAACACGATCGACAAGGCCGAAGGCCTGGAAGAGGTTCGCGGTATTCTCAAGAACATCATGGAAGGTCATGAACTGCTGATTCTCTTTTTCTGCTTAGGCCCGCAGAATTCTCCCTTTTCCATTCCCTGTATTCAGCTGACCGATTCGTTTTACGTTGCCCACAGTGAAACGATTCTCTACCGTCAGGGGTATGAGCAGTTCAAGAAGACAGAAAAGCCGGAGGATTTCTTCCGTTTCGTGCACAGTCAGGGTGAACTGGAAAACGGTGTGAGCAAGAACGTTGACAAACGGCGTGTGTATGTGGATGTGGTGGACCGGATTGTCTACAGCTCCAATACACAGTACGCAGGAAATACAGTTGGCCTGAAGAAGCTGGCACTTCGTCCTGCGATCTACAAGGCCACCAATGAGGACTGGCTGGCCGAGCATATGTTTGTCATGGGCGTGAACGGTCCGGACGAACGTAAGACCTATTTTGCCGGTGCTTTTCCGAGTGCCTGCGGCAAGACCTCCACATCCATGATGCCGGGTGAGACCATTATCGGTGATGACATCGCGTATTTCCGTAATATTGACGACGAGTGCCGGGCTGTGAACGTGGAGCAGGGCATCTTCGGCATTATCGGCGATGTGAACAAGAATGACGATCCGGTTCTTTATGATTCGCTGACCAAGCCGGGCGAGGTGATTTTTTCCAACATCCTCCGCACACCGGATAACAAACCCTACTGGAAGGGCAGAAGTCCTGAGGTTCCGGAAAAGGGTGAAAACTTTTCCGGCGAGTGGTACAAGGGCAAGAAAGATGATCAGGGAAATGAGATTCCTCCGGCCCATAAGAACGCACGGTTTACCCTGCGTATCGATGCATTGGAGAACCAGGATGAAAATATGAACTTGCCTGAAGGCGTACCGGTTGGCGGGATTATTTACGGCGGCAGGGATTCGGATACATCGGTGCCGGTGGAACAGTCCTTCAGTTGGGAACACGGCATTATCACTAAGGGTGCCATGCTTGAGTCGGAGACCACTGCAGCTACGCTGGGCAAGGAAGGTGTCCGGGTCTTTAACCCCATGTCCAATCTGGACTTTGTTCCCATTGCTCTGGGCAAGTATATCACAAAGAATCTTGAATTCGGTGAAAAGCTCGAAAAAATACCGCTGATTTTCTCTGTCAACTATTTCCAGAAGGACGACGACGGTTCTTTCCTGACCGGCATGAATGACAAGCGTGTTTGGATCAAGTGGATGGAGCTGCGCGTTCATGGAGACGCTGAAGCCATTGAAACGCCTACGGGTCTGATTCCGCTCTACGATGATCTGAAGAAACTCTTTGCACAGGTGCTGGACAAAGAATATACGCAGGAGGACTATGTCCGCCAGTTTACGGTTCGGATTCCCGAGAACCTGGCCCGGATCGACCGGATTGAAGAGATCTACAAAACCAAGGTTTCGGATACTCCGGATGTTGTTCTGCGGCTTTTCAATGAGCAGCGGGACCGGCTGAAAAAAGCAGCGGCGGAACATGGAGACTGCATCTCCCCGCTGACCCTTGCCGGAAGCTGATTGTGGCGGAGTCCCGGGCGGATGTATCTGTTGTATTGACCACCTACAACCGGATCGGGCTGGTGGAGCAAGCGCTTTCATCGGTCCTGGATCAGGAACGCCCGCCCGATGAAGTCATTGTTGTCGACGACGGTTCGGACGATGGAACGCCTTACCGGCTTTCCCGATTCGGAAAGAATATTTTTTATGTATACACCCGAAACCGCGGTATCAGTGCAGCACGGAATATCGGGGTTCGGCTGAGTCGCGGAAAAACCATTGCGTTTCTTGATTCAGACGACCTGTGGCTGCGGCCCAAACTTCGCAGGCAGATGGAAATTCTTGACGCACAGCCAGATCTCGGCTACTGTCACACGGATGAATACTGGATCCGAAACGGCCGGCCTGTGAACCCGATGAAAAAACACCAGAAGCATTCCGGCGATATGTATATGCGGAGCCTTTCGATGTGCGTGATCAGTCCTTCATCCGTGGTCATCCGGCGCCGGGTGCTGGAGGAGACCGGTCTTTTTGATGAAACGTTTCCCGCGGGTGAGGATTATGACTTGTGGCTGCGGATGACCAGCCGGTTTGACGGCGCGTATGTGAATGAAAAGTGTATTGTCAAACGCGGTGGACACGAAGGGCAGCTCTCTGCCCAGCCCTGTATTGATCGTTATCGTATTCTGGCGCTTGAAAAGATGCTCGCGGATGATCAACTGAACCCGATGAGAAGAGATGCAACGCGTGAAGAACTGACCCGACGGGCACGGCTGTACATTCAGGGGTGTGCCAAACACGGCAGGCATGAAGATGTTGATCGATTTAAGAAAGTATTGAGGAGCGTTGAGCATGGATAAGGTGATCCTGGCATACTCCGGCGGTCTGGATACGTCAGTCTGTATTCAGTGGCTCAAGGAAAAGAAAAATCTCAACGTGATTACGTTTTCAGCCGATGTAGGCCAGGGCGATGACTTTGAAGAGCTTTGTGAGCGGGCCCTGAACACCGGGGCGTCCTCCGCACATGTTAGCGACCTGAAAGAAGAGCTGGTCGCAGACTTTATCTTTCCGTCCATCCGGGCCAATGCGGTCTATGAGGATAATTATTATCTGGCTACGGCCCTCAGTCGTCCCCTGATTGCCAAAGAAATGGATAACGTCCCAAAGTTTGTGGGATAAGTTGAAGATGGCTTGAGTTGTGATATAG
>CAZGEP010000030.1:0-34060 GCA_964524955.1 uncultured Planctomycetota bacterium
AACCCGCCCCTCTTTCTGTCCCGGTTTGCGGGCCAGCTCCCTGACCAGAGGTCCGATTTCCGTGGATTTCAGTTTTTCAATGGATTCCGAAACCTCACCGAGTCCGCTGAATTTGTAGATCCGTGCGGTCCGGGAATTAATCTCTCCCAGGGTCTGCGGGCCACGGAGCATAAGCACGCACATCACGGCCAACTCCCGAAGTTCAAGTGGAATCAGCGCAGGCAGATTGTGCCCGTATTTTGCCGTGCGCGCATTGTCTGAATGGATCTCTGTCACCATATTCCGTTTACGCATCTCAAATACCGCGTCCTTAATGTGACCGTCATCCAGATCCATGACCGGATTGCGGTTGGACTTCTGATTACAGGCGTTTCTTAGTGCGTTCAGTGTCATGGGATAGTATTCGGGAATGGTGTGCTGCTTTTCAATCAGAGAACCAAGTATCCGTATCTGGACCTCTGTAAATGTATCCGCATTCATTGGGCATCACCTCTTTATACAGTTTTTGTTCTGTTTTGCAGCCAAAAAGAATGTGCTGGTTATGCATTTGTACAGTCTATAGAGTAGCGGTCTCAACAAGAATATCCTTCAGATCCAGCGTCTCCAAGGCAAAAACTAAAATCCGTTCATTATGCTGTCGTCGTCAATCTCAAGAGCTCGTACAATTCGAAGGTCGTTTTCCTTTTTTAAATCAATCCGTTTGGGTTTGGGCAGTGTCATATTTCCGTCTGTAATGACTGAAATTACGGGCTTTGTAAATTGATCTCCTCCGGAACAAACCACTTTTCCTCGGGATCCGTCGGAAAGCTCCACCCAGCTCCCAATTGGAAAAAGAGACGTGTATTTGAGCAGCGCACGAACATCATTGGGGCTGATCAATTTCCGGCTGGCAAAGTGTATGGTTGTTTCCATGGCTTTATAAGGTGTCATTGCCGGCCGATACGGTCGATCCGATGCCAGAGCAAGCAGAACATCACAAACTGCGATCATCTTGGAATAATCATGGATAAAAACACTTTTTCGCCCTTTGGGGTATCCGGAGCCATCCAGACGCTCGTGTACCTGATACGCAATAAATGGCGAAGACTTTGGGAGGGAATCCACATTCTCCAGCAGATCCAGCCCGGTAATGGAATGCCGTTTGACCTCCATGTATTCTTCGGGTGTTAATTTTCCTTTTTTCATAATAATTTCAGGCGGCACCTTAATCATCCCGATGTTGTGCAGAAAGGCACCGAAGCCAAGTTCCAGCAGCTGCTGTTTGCTCAGCCCCTTGGAAGCACCGAGGTTCAGACTGAGAATGGTAACGCCTACGGTATGCTCAATCAGGAAGCCATATTTACTTTTCATATTGATAATATTCATCAGCATGTCTCGGTCCTGAATCATGGCGGATATGATTTTTTTCGTCAAATCGCTGATCATCTTTCCTTCCACGGCTTTTTCCACACTGAAGATATTAAACACCTTTCTGCAAATGCCCATGATGTCATCATGTAGAACGGTATACTCTTCTTTTTCTGATTCTGTTCGAGGCTCCAGCGGATCCCGCTCTTTCATCTCGTGTTCGACAGGACTGCCTTTTTTAGTGACACGCAGCGAATCCGGTGTGAGCAGCTCAATCTCAATCAGGTCTTCTGAAATTTCTGCGCCGGAAACCAGTCCGGAAGGATCCAGTTCTATGTCGTCGCCTTTCGGGGCAGGGCTCATGGCGTCAAGAATATCACAGAATTCACTGTACTGACGGACATTTCTCTCCGAAGGCGTGCGCTGCATATACACCTCATTGACGCCGCGTTTTCGAAGGCGATCTGCCAATCCTTCGGAAATTCTCACCCCCTCTTCGAGCAGAAGGGTTCCGTCTTCTCCGTACAGCGGCTTATCTGAACGCTCGCCAATGAAAAGCTGATTTACAGGAACGGATTTGGTTTTAAGAAATTTCTTAAGGTCATTGATGTTTTCGTTCGGTTCCGGCATGAAAACATCAGTAATTCCGGCTTTTTGCAGGGCGGACAAAAAAATCGAATCAATTATTCGTCCCTTTTTGAGCAGACAGGAACCCGACTCATGAAAAAAATCATCTTCGGCCTGAACACCGGTCATCAGGTCATTCACTTGTTTTCTAATCACGTAAAACCCGCCTTTACTTTCGTGACTACTCGCTGTAGTCCCGTCCCTTTGTGGGAACAACATGCTGGATAAAATCGAGGAGTTTTTCAGTGTCAAATGGTTTTTCAAAACAGCCGATTACATTGGGGTTGGAGTCGATTTCCTTTGCCATCTCGCTGTCAATGTAACCGGTAACTACTACAATCCGGATGTCACGGTTAACAATGTCCATGCTTTTGATAGCATCAATTCCGTTCCAGTTGGGCATTTTCAGGTCCATCAACACAACAAAGTAATCTTCAGTCACTGCCCGCTGAAATCCATCCTGTCCGTCTACCGCTTCGTCGATCTCAAACCCCAACGGTTCAAAAATATCTTTAAGCAGTGTTCGCACGGTCATGTCATCGTCAACAACCAGTATTTTCTTTTTCTTGTCATCCATGCTTTTCACCGGAAAAGTGGTTTCAATCTTGAGATATAGTGCTGCACGGTTCACTCACCGCATCGAAAACACATCAAAAATAAAAATATTAAATACATTTAATCGGAAAAGTCAAGCATATATTCTTTCAGCGGCGTGGATCGGTCTGCCCGGCTTCTTCGAATCCGCGCAGCCGCAAATCACAGCTTTCGCATACGCCACATGGGGTTCCGTTCGATGCTGGATTGTAGCATGTACTGGTTCGGCTGTAGTCCACGCCAAGAGAGAACCCCATATTTATAATCTCGGATTTTTTCATGTCAATGAGCGGCGTGTGTATCTGGACGGGCTTTCCCTGAGCACCGGACTTGGTTCCGGTCAGAAGAACATTCTGAAACGCGTTGATAAATGCCGGTCTGCAGTCCGGATACCCGCTGAAATCCACAGCATTCACACCAGTAAAAAGATGTCCTGCACCCAGGGATTCAGCCCAGGCGGATCCCACAGAAAGAAAAATAATATTCCGTGATGGTACGTATGTTGGAGGAATTCCGTTCTCCGGTTTAAGACCGGTGGTTCCGGTCAGTTCGGATTTCACAATGCTGTCCAGGGCCAGCTTCAGCTCACAGTGTTTTACCGCACCATAGGTGTCCGCGTTTGTACGGGCGCACTGCAGCTCGAATTTATGGCGCTGTCCGTAGTCAAAGGAAAGGGAGTAGATGCGATATCCTTCATGGGCTGCGATGGCCAGGCAGGTCGTGGAGTCCAGTCCGCCGCTGTTTAAGATAACTGCTTTTTCAGCAATAGCGTTTTTCTTCATCCCGATCTTTCCATATAATTTTGTGCAATTGAAGATTGAGCCGTGCCTGAATGCCCGCATCCAGAATCCAATGGGCAAGGTCAGCCGGTGTTATTTTTTCACAAACCGGTGAAAAAAGTACCTTTGTTTTTTTTTCAAGGTGCTCCTGTTCTATCACTTCAGTCGCACATTGAAAATCCGTTTGATCAGAAACGACAAATTTCATTTCATCTTTCATGGTCATGCGATGGAAGTTGTCGGAGAGAAAGGAACCGTGTTCTCCGCTTGCCGGCAGCTTGTAATCCACAATCTTTATAATTTTATCCGGCAGTACGGACAGGTCTACAGAACCGTTTGTTTCGGCAAGCACCGTCAACCCAGCCTCCAGAAGTCGGGAACAGAGTTTGGGCGTCTCCGGCTGCAGCAGCGGTTCGCCGCCTGTGATCTCAGCCAGACCGGCAGGAGTGCAACGAATCTTCTGTGCAATATCCGCGACAGACATCTCTGCATAATTACCAGACTGTTTTGCGGTCAAGGTATCGCACCACACACAATTCAGGTTGCAGCCGTGAAGCCTAACAAACGTGCAGGGAAGTCCGGCAAAGGAGGATTCGCCCTGAATCCCTGTAAAAATCTCCACGACCTTTAACACAGTCCGCTTTCCTTTATGCTGTGGGCAATTTCCGCAAGGGTTTCTTCCAGTCCAATGGTCGGGGTGAATCCGGTTTGTCTGTGAATACGGGTGATATCCGGAACCCGACGCTCCATGTCTTCAAAATTAGCGCCGTATACATCTTCAAACGGAATGGTGTGAATTTCCGAATCAGAATCGGTCACTGAAAGAACGGTTTGTGCGAGGTCTTTGATGCTGATTTCCCGGTCTGAGCCCAGATTGTATATTGTTCCAGCAGTATTGTCGCTTTCAAGCAGTACGGGCAGCACCTGAACCAGATCATGCACATTCAGAAAACACCGTGTCTGGGTTCCGTCTCCGTATACCGACAGAGGCTCTCCTTTGAGCGCCTGGGTAATAAACCGAGGAACAACCATGCCGTACTCACCGGTTTGCCTGGGACCAATGATATTGAAGAACCGACATATCGTAATTGGAAGTTTTTTTTCCTTCCAGTAGGCAAATGCGAGAAATTCATCCATCATTTTACTGCATGCATAGGACCAGCGGCTCTTGCTCGTGGTTCCAATCACCGAATCGTCGGCCTCGTTCATTGGAATGTGATTATTCCGGCCATAGACCTCTGAACTGGAAGCAAGCAGCACACGAATGTCCATATCGGCCGCAGCACGCAGAACCGTACCAAAACCGGAAATATTCGTTTCCAGCGTATTAATCGGACGCTCGACAATCAGACGGACCCCTACTGCTGCGGCCATATGATAAATGCGGTCACAGCCATATACAGCCTTCTCAACGGTCTGCCGATCGCATATACTCCCGTGAATAAACTGAAAGTCCGGATGATCACTGAGTGATTTCACATTTTCTATGGATCCGGTGGAGAGATTGTCCAATACGACGACAGAATTGCCCTGGGCCAGGAGCTGTTCGCTGAGGTGGGATCCGATGAATCCCGCACCACCGGTAATCAATATCTTCATTATATTCTCCACAGTCAAGCGTCTTTGCGCCGAATCCATACCATGGGATACGGCAATTCTATATTACTTTTAAAGAACACGGCCGTGAATTCAATAAAAATCTGTTGAAAAAGACAATCCAAACTTTATGATGAACTCTTTTAATCTGTTTCCGGAGATGTCGCGATGAATACCATTCCAGAAAATCTTTTAAAGACTGCGCAACAGTTTGGTCAGGAACACATATTCGGTTTTGTCGATCACCTTTCTGAACAGGACGCAAGGGTATTGTTTTCTCAGGCCGAACAAATCGATTTCAACGTCCTGGACGCTTGCATTGAAAAACACATCCGCAGCCCTCAGACCGACACACAGGGTGAATTGTCACCTGCCCCTGTGATCACGCTTGAAGAACGAAAAGACACGGACGCAGACGCAGTCCGATACGGTGAAGATGCGATCCGCAGCGGACGCGTGGCCGCATTTGTAGTTGCCGGCGGCCAGGGAACCCGGCTCGGATTCAGTGGTCCCAAGGGCGCTTTTGTTCCCGGCCTTCACTCCGAACGCAGTCTCTTTGAAATACAGGCACAGTGGATACTTGCCGCAGCAAAGAAATACAACACACGGATTCCCTGGTACATCATGACCAGCGAAACCAACGATCAGGCCACCAGGGACTATCTGGAAGAAAACGCTTTTTTTGGCATGCGCGGCGAGGACGTCATGATCTTTACCCAGGGAATGATGCCGGCCGTAGATCGGTCCGGAAAAATCCTTATGGAGCAAAAACATCGTATATTCCGCAGTCCCAACGGCCACGGCGGTTCCCTGAAAGCACTCGTTGACAGCGGCGCTCTTGAGGACATGAAACAGCGCGGCGTGGATACTCTTTCGTACTACCAGGTTGACAATATTCTGATCCGACCCGTGGATCCCGCCTTTATCGGCTACCACATTCAGGCCGCATCTGAAATGTCATCCAAGGTACTGCCCAAAAGAGATCCCTTTGAAAAAGTCGGGAATATCTGCCGGGTCAACGGCAGGCTGAGCGTGGTTGAATACAGCGATCTGCCTGATGAACAGGCGACCGCGACCAACGAGGACGGATCTCTGAAATTCTCTGCAGGCAGCATCGGCATCCACGTCTTTGATACCGACTTTGTCCGCAAAATGGGAACCGGTGGACGACTTCCATATCACAAGGCCGAGAAGAATATCCCGCATCTGGACAACAACGGTACCCTCGTAGAACCTGAGGATAAAAATGGAATTAAGTTTGAAATGTTTGTCTTTGACGCCCTGCCCGAAGCTGCGAACCCGGTTGTTCTTGAAGTAGAACGGAACGATGAATTTGCTCCCATTAAAAATGCCCAGGGAGATGATTCCCCGGAAACCGCTGTCCGGGCACTGTATCAGCAGGATGCCCGCTGGCTGGAGAACAAGTCGATTCCCATCCCCAAAGACGCGAACGGCGAAGTACTCTATCCGGTTGAACTCCACCCGGGCATCCTGCTGAATCCGGACCAGGGCCAGCATATTCTTACCCAGGATATGGTAATTGACGGTCCCATATATATCCAGTAAAAGGAGCTTTCGCACCTACCATGGAAAACAAAGCCATCAGCGGCTGGCCGGATGAAGACCGGCCCAGAGAGAAACTTCTGAAAAAAGGCCCAGAAGCCCTGACCACCAGTGAATTGCTCGCGATATTCCTGCGAACCGGTATCCGCGGCAAAAATGCCGTGCAGCTCGGCCGGGATCTGATTCGTCACTTCAACGGTATTCGTGGTGTCTTTTCTGCTTCTGAACATGATCTGTGTTCCGTACCCGGTATCGGAAAGGGAAAGGCTGCCACCATCAAGGCCGTGGCCGAACTCAACCGGCGCTTTATTCGTGAAAATCTTGAGAAAAAGGACGCGGTGCACTGTCCAGCCGAAGTATACCAGTTGCTGATGTCAGAACTGCGGGATCGGGACACGGAACAGTTCAAGGTTCTTTTCCTGAACAGCCGGAACGAAATTCTCGGTGACAAAATTCTCTTTACCGGAACGATTGACAGCAGTCCGGTATATCCCAGGGAAGTTATCCGTCAGGCGATTTCCCACGGGGCAACGTCCATTATCATTGTACACAATCACCCATCCGGCAGTCCGGAACCCAGCCGTCATGACCGCGAAATCACGGACAAAATCCTTCAGGCTGCCCGTATGATGGACATCAAGCTGGCCGACCACATCATAATCGGCGACAACCGTTTCTACAGTTTTGCACAGACCGGCTCGCTGTAACCCCGAAATCCAACCCATGTTCTATCCCATTCCTGGCAAGGAAATCCTATGATTTCACCTGAGTTTTTTCTTGACAATTACTTAGGATAATTATAATTGCTTGTGACAACACGTATGAAAACGGGATTTTGAGTAAAATCGCTTATGGCTGACCTTAAAGATACGACAAAACTGAAAGACCAGTGTCAGGCTTTTCTTTCATCCCTCTCTCAAAGCGAATGCATGCTGATTACGCTTCGAGATGAACTTTACGAGGGTGACTGGGATTCTATGCTCAAAGACCTTGAAGCCCGCTTGAGCGGAAAGCCCTATATTTTCAAACTGGTAAACCGCATTGAATCCGATATAAAAGGCATCAAGAAGATCCGGGAGTTCGAAGAACAGAACAGCGTCAATTTGAACGACTACCTTTAATCAAAGGAGTTACCATTGAGATATTTTTCCAGATTCTGCCTTGCTTTTCTCTTGCTGACAATCAGCATGCACTTTTCAAACGGTAAAGAAGTCCAAGATACAATCACCAAAGAGACCCCGCTGAAAACCGTCTGGAAAGCCCCTTTTCCAAAGAAGAAAATACTGCATGTTTTCTCTACATGGGACCGTCTTTATGCACAGCTTGATAATTACGATATCTTCTGCCTTGACAAGAAAAACGGCATTGTCAAATGGATTTGCCGCTTGAAGAAGGAAACCAAAACCACCCCTGCTGAGAACTCAAGAGGACTTTACTTTTATTCAGAAAACGAAGTTATTCATGTTGACAAACGTACGGGAAAGATTCTGTGGAAAAAATACTTTTCCTTCCCGGTTTCCGCGCCCCCGACCGTGACGGAATTTTCCATCTACGCATCGCAATGGGGCGCCAAAATGCACTCGTTTGATGTCCTTTCCAGGGAGCGGAAGTGGTTTTATAATTTTGACGGAGAATGTTCCTCCATACCCCTTGCCCTGGAACGAGCGCTTTACATTCCGTCAGATAGCGGATATCTATACTGCCTTGCAGACACCGGAAAACTTAACTGGACATTTACAAACAAAGATGAGTACGAAGAGCTGGGATACTTGAGTAAGAGTATTGATCTGCTGCTCAGCAGACTGGAAAAAGAAAACAGCAAGGGAGAAAACAAAAACTACAAGACCATCATGGATTTGCGGAAAAAAGTTCGTGAGACCGGTAAAGAAATGGATGAAGTCAAGAAAATGACCAAAGGCAAATTCGTTTCATCGCCTGTGAAATACGGTCCCTACCTGTACATCTGCTCCACGGACTACAACGTGTACAAACTGGATGCCGCATCCGGCAAACCGCTTTGGCAGTATGAAACCGGATCTCCCATTTATAAAACGCCAATCGCATACAAAGATATACTGTTGTCCTTTCCATCAAACGAAGGAACCATGGCCATCGACACCCATTCCGGAAAACTCAAGTGGCAGCTGAAAAACGCCGAAACCATACTTGCCGCGGACCTTAAGCATTTCTATATCATTACGTCAGATGAAAACAGGGACAGGTATCTCTGCAGTTTTAAAAGAGAAAACGCACAGACCGCCTGGAAATACAAGCTTGACTCAGGTAATTACACCTTCATTCCCGATCACACCTGTAATTCCCTGTATATGGTATTTCCAAACGATGGTCTTATCTACGCTCTGAACACGGAAAACAAAACTCCTCAACTGGTCGATCCGTTTTTCACTCCCAAATTCAGCCGAAAGTTACGTAAATAAGAAATAAATTCATTCAATAGATCAAAAATTCAGAACACCCGGAGTAATTCAATGAAAATAATCGTACCGATTAAACAAGTGCCGGAAACGAGCAATGTAAAAATGGATCCGGAATCCGGTACAATGGTAAGAGCCGGTGTAGAGCAGATTGTAAATCCACTTGATCTTTACGCCATCGAAGAATCCATCCGTGTACGCGACGAACATGGCGGCGAAGTTGTTGCGCTGACCATGGGGCCCCCAAGTGCAGTAAAGGCGTTGCGTGAAGCTGTCGCCATGGGATGCGATTCGGCAATACTGCTGTCCAACAAATCTTTTGCCGGTTCCGATACCTGGTCGACATCCTATGTGCTGGCCAAAGCAATTGAAACCATTGGGGATTATAACCTGATATTCTGCGGTGAACGCGCAACCGATGGTGATACGGGTCAGGTAGGACCAGGAATCGCTTCCTGGCTTGACATTCCCTTCCTCACTTACGTAAGCAGAATCAGCAACATAACGGAAAACTCCCTGCATGCGGAACGAATTGTTGAAAACGGATACCAGGTACTGAAAGCCCCGAAGACCTGTTTGTTTACCGTGGTCAAGGAAATCAACTTTCCCCGCCTGCCAACTCTGAGTGGCAAGAAAAAAGCTCGCAACATAGATATACCGGTCTGGGGACCGGAGGATATTAACGCTGCGCCTGAAAATTTAGGTCTGAAAGGCTCTCCAACTCGGGTTGTGAAAATATCGACGCCCAAGGTAAGCCGCGATGGAAAAAGACTTGTTCCCAAAACAGATGAAGAAACTGCAGACGCAGTTGATCAACTCATTGAATTTACTGAAGCATTAGAGGTTATATAATGACAATCGACAAGACAT
The DNA here is from genome assembly GCA_964524955.1 of uncultured Planctomycetota bacterium. Classification (GTDB taxonomy): domain Bacteria; phylum Planctomycetota; class CAZGEP01; order CAZGEP01; family CAZGEP01; genus CAZGEP01. The sequence goes on from CAZGEP010000030.1 coordinate 9,812, forward strand.
CATACAAAGACGTATGGATTCTCGGTGAACAGGATCAGAATACCATCCGCGATGTTTCGTATGAATTACTCAAACGGGGTAAAGACCTGGCGGAAAAAAGAGGCGTCCAGCTGGTGGCACTGATGCTGGGCTCAGACCTGACGAACGAAACACTGCAGCATTTGATCCACTACGGTGCGGACCGGGTAATCGCGGTCACGGATCCGTCCCTGCAACACTTTACACCAGACCCTTATATTCGTGCGATCACATCCCTGATTGAGAAATACAAACCCGAAATTCTGATTGCCAGCGCCACAACTACCGGTCGAACCGTGGCGCCGGCCGTTGCAATCAACTGTAACGCAGGCTTAACCGCTGACTGTACCGGATTGGATATTGATGACGAAGACGGCAGTCTGATCCAGACACGGCCCGCGATCGGCGGAAACATCCTGGCTACAATAAAAACCCCGGAACACCGCCCGCAGATGGCAACGGTGCGTCCGCACTCCAACCAGCCCATGGAACCGGATACAACCCGATCCGGTGATATCCTCTTTGAAACCGTAGACAGCGCTTTGCTGAAAAGCCGGATCAAACAGGTAGATTTCAAACCCATGGATGAGGAAGGCGGAAATATTCAGGATGCCGATGTCGTGGTTTCAGGTGGCAAGGGCTGCAAAAAAGAAGATAGCTTTGCGCTGATCGCCCGGCTGGCCGAACTTCTCGGCGGCGCTGTAGGGGCGTCCCGTGAAGCCGTTGATTTGGGATGGATGTCATACCCCCATCAGGTTGGGTTGAGCGGAAAAACCGTCAGCCCCAAGCTCTACATTACATTCGGTATTTCCGGTGCCGTACAGCACCTGGCCGGTATCAAAACCGCGGAAAATATTATCGCTGTAAACAATGATCCGGAAGCGCAGATATTCAGTGTTGCCGATTTTTCGATCCAGGGGGATCTCTTCCAGATTCTGCCCATGCTGATCGAAAAGCTTGAAACCAGAAAAAAAGCACGAGATAGTGAGGATTAATTATTCATGTCCGATTACAATAGCGTTGAACAAAAGACAGTTGATCATTTAATCAAAATATGCGGTGAAAATTTTGTAATTTTCAATGATCCGGATAAGCTTCAAACCTATTCCCATGATGAAATCGCTGAAGAAAAGTACGCACACATGCCGGAGGTTGTTGTCAAGCCGAACAGTGCGCAGCAGATTTCACAAATCATGAAACTGGCAAACCAGGAAAATATACCGGTAACTCCCCGCGGAGCCGGAAGCGGACTTTCCGGAGGTGCCGTCCCCCTGCACGGTGGTATTGTACTCTCCCTGGAGCGGATGGATAAGATCCTGGAGATCGACAAGGAAAACCTTATGGCCGTGGTCGAACCCGGTGTAGTGACCAATGAAATCAATGACCTGATCAAGGAGGACGGTCTCTTCTTTGCCGGGTATCCGATGAGTGTTGAAAGCTGTTTTGTCGGTGGTAATGTAGCGGAAAATGCCGGTGGAGGCCGGGCTGTCAAATACGGGGTAACCGGCCGGTATATCATGGGAATCGAAATGGTAACGCCGGAGGGAGATATTATTGAGCTGGGTGGCAAACGGGTCAAGGATGTGGTTGGATACGATCTGGTCAAACTGCTGGTCGGTTCCGAGGGCACGCTGGGTGTTTTCACAAAAATAATTATCAAGCTTCTTCCCCTTCCCACTGAACGCGTGAATCTTCTGGTGCCTTTCAAAGATGCAGAAACAGCCATTAACATTGTACCCAAAATCATCACTAACGGCCGGATTATTCCCACGGCTATTGAATTCATGGACAAGCAGTCCTTTGAAACCGCGTATAAATACCTCAACGAACACTTTTCTCATACAGGCGCTGGCGCCATGCTGCTGATTGAAGTCGACGGAAACAATCTGGATCAGCTGTTTACGGAATACGAAACCATTGGAGAGCTCTGTCTGGAAAACGGTGCTATCGAGGTCTATGTTGCGGACAACCGGACTACGATTGAACGGGTCTGGCGAGTGCGTCGCAACGTGGCGGAGGCATTCAAAGTGTATTCACCGGTACAGAGCCTGGAAGACATTGTCGTGCCGGTAGCCGCCATTCCTAAAATTCTGCCTGAAATCAAAACCATTGCAGCAGAACACGATGTTCTGATACCCATTTACGGTCATGCTGGTGACGGAAATCTTCATGCTACGGTAGTAAAAAAACCGGAAATGGAGATGGTCGATTGGGACCAGACACTTCCCGGGGTTCTTGAGAAAATATACGAGAAAACGTTTGAGCATGGTGGTACTATCAGCGGAGAGCACGGAATCGGTCACAAGCGGAAAAAATACCTGGAAAAATTCATTGATCCGTCTGCACTTGAAATCATGCGGCGTATCAAACGCGCCTTTGACCCCAACAACATCCTGAACCCGGGAAAGATTGTGGATGCATAACATTCTGTCTGTTTTACCTGAGCTGGAAAAACACCTTCCTAAAAATGCAATACTGACATCTGAAGAAGATACATGTCAGTATTCATCTGACGAAACCGGCCTGCACTACCCACCGGACTGTGTCATCTTTCCGGAAACGACCGAACAGGTTTCCGCAGTCATGCGCTTTGCGTCAACGTATAAAATACCAGTAACTCCCAGAGGAGGCGGCTCCGGACTTACCGGCGGCGCCCTTCCCGTGCAAGGCGGTATTCTTCTAATCACAACGCGCATGAACAACATAATCGAGATTGACACAGAAAACATGACGTCTACGGCACAACCCGGAATCATCCTCAAGGATTTTCAGGACCGTATTCTCGAAAGTGGCCTCTTCTATCCGCCCGACCCGAACAGTTTTGAATCCGCTGCCCTCGGCGGAACTGTAGCGGAAAATGCGGGTGGACCCAAGACCGTCAAGTACGGTGTAACAACCGACTATATTATGGGACTGACCGTAGTTCTTCCCGACGGTGAAGTCATCCGAACTGGCGGCAAGAACAGAAAGTGTGTGGCCGGGTATGATCTGACGCATCTCTTTACCGGTTCGGAAGGAACACTGGGCATCATCACGGAAATCACGGTCAAATTGATCGCCAAGCCTGAAACCGTACGCACAATGATCGCGCTTTTTCCAGATTTCAGAGATGGCGCCCGGGCGGTGTCCGCTATCATTTCCGCGCACCTGGTTCCATCCACACTGGAGTTTCTTGACCGGCTTGCTATCAATCTGGTACGCAAGTTTCTGAACATGAGCGTCTCCTCAGCCGCAGATAACCTTCTTCTGGATGCAGGTGAGAACAGTGCATTTCTCCTGATTGAAGTCGACGGCAGAGAGCATGAGCTGCAAGACAAGCTCAACGGCATTTCCGAGATCTGTATGCAGAACGATGCCGGAGCCACTAAAATACTTGACAAGGAAGTGGAGCGGGAACGTGTGTGGCTGGTTCGGCGATCCATCAAAAACGCTGTCAAATCCGTATGTAAATTTGAAGTCAGCGAAGACATTGTTGTCCCCATTGCTCTGATTCCGGAAATGACCGAATGCCTCCAGGAAATCGCTGCAGAATTCGGTGTAGATATTATGAATTATGGACATTTCGGTGATGGCAACATTCACGTAAATATCATGTCGTACGAAGGCGGTGACGCACACATGAAGAAGGTCAAAAAAGCCGTTTCCAAGGTCTTTGATGAAACAATCAAGCGCGGAGGAACGATTACAGGGGAGCATGGTGTCGGCATTACGAAAGCCGACTTCCTGGAACAGGAGGTTGGAAAACGCCAGCTGCGCCTGTTCGCGGAAATTAAAAAGACATTTGATCCGGACAATATACTGAACCCCGGTAAAATGAATCTCCCGATTCCCTGAAAAGCAAATACGATACGCATTGCGTATCTGTAATCACAGGATGCTAATTTATGGAAATAATTGTTGCAATTAAGCAGGTTCCGGACACCACAGAAGCAAAGATTGATCCGCAAACGCACACCCTGATTCGTAAGGGGCTGCCCAATGCCATCAACTCCTTTGATGAAATCGCTATTGAAGCTGCTGTTCGGCTCAAGGAAAAATACGACGGAAACGTAACCCTGATCACCATGGGGCCACCATCGGCTGCGCATGCTTTAAAGATCGGATTGAGTATGGGAACTGACCGTGCTGTTCTCCTAAGCGATAAGGCATTTGCCGGCTCTGATACATGGGCTACGGCATTAACGCTGGCTCGAGCTATTGAAAAGATCGGCAGCTATGACATGCTGATATTCGGTAAACAATCCACAGACGGTGATACCGCCCAGGTCGGACCGGAAGTATCCACGATTCTCAGCATACCCCTTGCAACGTATGTTATTGATATTCAGGAAATTGATATAAAAAAACAAACCTTTACCGGCACCCGCCTGGTTGAGGAAGGCAAGGAAACCGTTCGAACCCATCTTCCCGTTCTCATCACCGCCAACAAGGGACTGGCCGAACCCAGGTATCCAACCCTCAATCAGGTACAGAGCACCTTGGAAAAAGACATAGAAATATGGGGTCTGAAGGACATCCGGATAGACGCCGACGAGACCGGCCTGAAGGGATCCCCGACCCGTGTCTACCGTACATTTACCCCGACATCGGAACATCAGAATCACTGGTATAGCGGCACCTTGGAGGAAATGTCCAGGGAACTGACGTCCGCCCTTGAGAAAGACGCGTCGATTTGAATAATGAGGAGTTTTCATTGAACACAAAAAGCATCTGGACTTTTGCGGAACAGAGACACGGACATCTACATCCGGTTTCTCTCGAGTTGCTGAGCAAGGGCAGGGAGCTGGCCGATGAGACCGAATCCGAACTCTGCACGCTGCTCATCGGCGATCAGACCGATGAGATGTCTTCGGACATTCTTGCTCACGGCGCAGACAAGGTATATGCCATTGAACATCCTGATCTCAGCGTTTACCGTACGGATCTTTATATTCAAGCTGCAGCACCTCAAATCGAAAGATTTGCTCCAGACATCTTTATTATCGGTGCGACCCCCACTGGACGCGATTTTGCTCCGGCACTTGCAGGAAGGCTGGATACCGGACTGACCGCAGACTGTACAGAGCTGAACATTGAACCCGAAACCGGTCTTCTGATACAAACCCGTCCCGCGTTCGGCGGAAACCTGATGGCAAGCATCAAATGTCCGGAAAAACGGCCGCAAATGACAACGGTCCGTCCCAAAATATTCCCCATGCCGGAAAAAGTCGAATTTCCGAAAACGACAGTCGAAAAACGATCCATTGAATTCACCCCCGAACAACGGCTGATTGAAATCCTCGACATTGTTACGGACACGGAAACGGTATCCATTTCAGATGCAGATGTTGTGGTTGCGGGTGGACGCGGTGTGGGCAGCGCAGAGAACTTTCAGCTGATATGGAAACTGGCTGACATTCTTAACGGTGCAGTGGGAGCTTCCCGTGCGGTCGTAGATAATCAATGGATTGATATTCACCATCAGGTCGGTCAAACCGGACGAACCGTACGTCCCCGTCTGTATATCGCCTGCGGTATTTCCGGTGCGATTCAGCATCTTGCCGGTATGCGAACATCAGAGACCATTGTTGCGGTCAACAACGATCCGGAAGCTCCGATATTTGACATCGCGGATCACTGCATTGTTGCGGATGTCAATTCATTCCTGCCAATATTCATCAAGAACGTCGCGGAATGCAAAAAAAACTATTCCGGATCATAGTCAGTCATCCCGAGAACTGAAATCACTTCGAATAAAAAGCGGATATTTGCTGGATGCTGCATTCATGGCAAGACCAATGGCCAGATAGGATGTGAGAAGCGAAGAACCGCCATAGCTGACAAACGGAAGGGTCAGTCCGGTTGTCGGCATCAGTCCAAGCGCCACTCCCATATTCATACTGACTTGAACAAAAAACAAAATGGCAACCCCCAAACAGATAATTCTGGCAAAGGGGTCACGAACCACCAGTATCAGCCGCATGATCATACTTAAGAAGAAAAGATAAAGCAGTATAAGTGCCCCAGCCCCCAGAAAACCCCATTCTTCAGCGATGACGGCAAAAATGAAATCCGTATGCGGCTCAGGAAGAAAGTTCAGCTTATGCTGGGTTCCCTTGGACCATCCCTTTCCGCTCAGTCCTCCCGAGCCAATGGCGATCTTGGATTGTATCAGCTGATAGGCATATGTGGTTTCATACTCACTGGGGTTGGTAAAGGCGCGGATTCGCTGTTTCTGGTAATCCGCAAGCCCGTATTTCCAGATCGGGATCAATGAGATAACTCCCAGCAGTATAATTGTAAGCAGGTGCCTGTATTTGGCCCCCACAGCATAAATGATCAGAAAAAGGACCGGCAGAAAAATCAGCGCACTGCCGAGATCGGGCTGCTTGAGTATCAACAGCAGTGGAATCAGGGTGATGATAAAGGGACCCGCCAGATCGACAATCCGGCGGTAGTTTCTACGAAACCGCAGGTACTGGGCTAATGCCAGTACCAGGGCGAGTTTCATAAACTCCGAAGGCTGCAGACCAACCGGACCGAAACGTATCCATGAACGAGCGCCATTAACCACGCTACCAAAAAAATGGATATACAGCAGCATAAAAATACACACCGCGTAGATAACATATGCGTATTTGGCGATCAAACGGTAATGAATCAGCATCAGCACACTGACGCAGGACAGGCTGATGAAAATCCAGAAAAGCTGCCTGATAATCAGCCAGGAAAAAAATCCGCCACGTGCGGAACTCGCGATAAAAATAACGCCAAAGATATTCAGCAGCAATGCAGGCATCAGGACCGAAGGACGTATCTTTTTTCGGATTTCATTCATTATCCGTTTTTCCTCCAGTCAAATCAATACCATTCATTGCGGCCCAACCTTCGAGTATTTTTTTTCCAACAGGGGCCGCTGCATGGCTTCCGTGCCCCGCGTATTCTGCAAGTACACAAAACGCAATTTGCGGCTGGTCTGCCGGTGCATACCCCATGTACCAGGAATGCGTTTTACGCCAGTTTTTGTAAAACCATTTCCCGGAAGCCCGTCGCCGACTCATGCCCGTCTCAGCAGAACCCGTTTTGCCCGCAGTCTCCAGGTGGTCAAACCGAATCCGAGAATATGCAGTGCCGCCCTGTTCGTTGACCACCCGCCACATACCGCGCTGGACCACTTGGAGTGTGGACCTGGACAATGCGATCTTTTCTTTCCGAATTGATGTTTGATGCGGCAAAAGCCTGGGCCGGACCAGCCATCCGTCATTGGCAATGGCAGCACACACACAGACCATCTGCAGTGGTGTACAAAGCATCTGTCCCTGTCCGAATGAGACCTGGTACGTATCACCGGGATACCATGACTGGTTTAGTTTTTCCTTTTTCCACCTGGGTGAGGGCATCACGCCAGCACGTTCATAGGGAAGTTCAATTCCGGTTTTTCGGCCGATGGAAAATCGATGGGCGTAATCACTGAGCTTTTCAATTCCGAGCTTCCTTCCGGCTTTCATAAAGAATACATTACAGGAGCCCTTGATCGCCTCTTCCACATTAACCCTGCCGTGCCCCCATTCCCGCCAGCACCCAAACGAAAATCTTCCGACCTGAAGCGCTCCCGTGCATTCGTAGACAGTACCGGGATAAATCACTTTTTCTTCCAGGGCCGCACAGGCGGTAACAATCTTAAAAAGCGATCCCGGTGGATACATATTCTGCACACACCGGTTGAGCAGTGGAAATCGCTTGTCATCCAGCAGTTTTCGGGTTTCAAGGTGATCAATCGGTGGAATCAGCTGGTTGGGATCATAATCCGGCATGCTGACCATGGCAAGGATGTCCCCGTTATACGGATCCATAACCACGGCTGCACCGACATACTCTTTGAGTGCGTCCCGAACCACTTTTTGCAGCTTAAGATCAATGGTTATCTGAACATCCTTTCCCGCCTCGGGCATTTCTTCACAATAAATCGATACTTCACCATTGACCTGCCGTTCAAGTACGCGCTCACCGATTTTGGCACGCATCCGGTTGTTGCAGATCCGCTCGACTCCGGACCGGCCAATCAGATTGGATCCAAGATCAGCGGTTTTAGAAAACCGCCGCATCTCTTCCTTGGATAATAAAAGACGACTTCCAATCCGTCCGGAGCCTTTTAAGGATTTGATCTCCTTTTCATTAATGGTTCCCATATATCCAAGCACATGCGAAATTATATTTCCGTTCGGATAATACCGTAGAGCAGCCTCATCTATACTGCACCCTGGATATCTCTCCGGAGCCATCTTCACCTTAACAATATTCTCGTAACCAATATCGTAAAAAGCAGGCTCCGGAGCCCACTTAAGGATAGCGTACCGGAATGTTTTGACCAACCGCTCGACAACGTAATCCGGAGACAGCGCAAGCATCATGGTAAGACGCCGGACGACCGTTTCCTGATAAAAAAGATCTTTTTCCTCCTTGATCAGATCCAGCATCCGCTCTTTTTCTTTGCGCACCCTTGCATCACGAATGAGTTTGTAATACTCCCGAAGGCGCTGGTCAATGGTCGCGTGTTCAAAGACCAGTTTTCTGGGATTGATCAACAAATGAAAGGCCCGTCGCTGTTTGGCCAGAACTTCGCCGTTTCTATCCAAAATCCTGCCGCGCAGCGAATACATTTTTTCCACCCACACACAATTATTTTGCGAGAGATATCGATATTTGCTCCGGTTGACGATCTGCATGCTGAACAGCCTGTAGAACAAGGCGGAGAAAAGGAATAGAATTAATAGGTATATAACTGTTATTCTTCGTCGGAACATAATGATCTATTTTACTTGATACCCCTTGTATCTGCAAGCATGAAACCCGTAAAACGGAGCGAAATATCCGTTTATTCTCTCTTGACAACGTTTCATTTCAAGGTAAAGTATATATAGAATGAATTATTTAGAATCGTATTCCATTCATAATCCGATGCTGCACTACCGGCTGGATCCGGGAGAGCCTGGATTGCTTTCCAAGGCCAGGGCATCTGCCAGCCAGGCCGCAGTTACAGGTCAGGAACAGCGAAATCTGCGACGCCTCAAAGCTGAGGCAATCCGGGAAGGTCGTATTCCCACCCACTGGAATATTTCGTATTCACGTGGCATAGAGGGGAGTTTCGCTGTTATTCGAGCCGGACAGACCACTGTGGTCAGCAGGGCCCGTGAAGAGGCAAATGCCCCAGCAGAAGACGCTGCACCTCAAGAGGCTCCGAATACCGATTTGCCGAAAACGCCATCCCAGCCCTACTCCACGGACAACGTGGTTAAAAACCTTGAAAACAAACAACTCAAGCTGGCATCTCTAATCCGGACAGAGCAAAGCAGGCTTCAGAATTCACCTACCCCGGAAATCGCACAATCACGACACCGGTCGATCCGGCGATATCAGAGTGAGCTTGCATCGGTTGAAAAAGAACTGGCAAAATTAAAGGCAGAGGACGGAACAGCGACAGAGACAAAGCCTGCGGCTCTTCAAGCACTTCTCCGATCCGATGTTGCCCCTTCCATGGTTAGCGTGCTGATCCCCCCGGCATCATCCATACCACAGAACACAGGACCGAATACGCTGGATATGACGGCGTAAAAGCCAGAAATAACACCCATTACTCCAGCTTGAAGCTGAGATTGATCGTTTTTTTCTGATCCCCTTTTCCCCGGAACACTTCCATTCTGATTATACTTCCGGCAGGTACCTGCTTCATCCAGTATTCCACTGCGATTTTCTGAATTGCTGCCACGCCAGATAATTTCCGTCCCTGTATGGATTCGATGTGGTCCCCCTTTTTCAGGCCAGCTTTTTCAGCAGGAGACCCCTTATCCACGTCACCAATCTTAAGATATTCATCTTTTCGATCAGCATTCTGGAGCACAAACCCAAAATTCGCAATCTTGAATTCTCTGAGGATAAATTCAAGCGGAACTCTTTTATCGTTTCGATTCACAACGATCGTCACCGGTTCTCCGCCCGGATACGTTCCCAGAATACTGTGAAACCGAAACGCGCTCCATACCGGCTGCCCGTCAAAAGTGAGTATAATATCCCGGTTCCTGAAACCGACTTCACAGGCGTCACTGCCTGGCTCTACTTTTTGGATACGCGCGCGTTCCTGCTGAATGTCTTCATCGTTTTCCCAGGTAATGCCCAGCAATCGTGCGTGATTGACGTCTTTGCCGTCCGCTTTTTTCAGCAGAGGAATCCACCGCTTGATCTGATTGGCCGGAATGGCGTACCCGATCCCGGTATTGGACCGAAGCCCCCAGCGGGGCCGCATCATCCCATTGATTCCAACCAGTTCTCCTTTCATGTTAATCAGCGGTCCACCGGAATTTCCCGGATTGATCGGCGCGTCCGTGGCAATCGCATCCGAGTAGTTTCCCTGATACTGATGCAGCGCCGAGACAACACCAAACGAAAGGGTCGGGTTCTGGTCTACAAACCCCTTGCCAAACGGATTTCCAATGGCAATACACATCTCTCCAACTGAGAGCGCATCGGAATCCCCCATCGTAAAATACGGCAGATCTTTGGCATCTCTTATTTTTAACAGCGCAAGGTCTCCCTTGGGATCCTTTCCCAGCACATCGGACTTGAAGGAGCGCCCATCACCCAGCCGCACATCCAGTTTTTTCTGATTTCGAATCACATGACTGTTGGTAAGTACCAGCCCGTCAGGGGATATCAGGGCACCGCTGCCGCCGGCCACAAAGACATAAGCTGGACGGTATTTTTCATACAGATTTTGTACTTTTTCCTCCATCCTCTGATCTGGATACAGACTCTTGAGCGTATTTTTTCCGCCGTTCTGCTGTGAAGACAGCATGGAACATATCAGCAGTATACCTGTAATGATTTTCATGGTCTTTCTCCTAATGTTACTTTCAGTTCAAGTTCTTCTTTCTTGCGTTTGATTTTCAACGTGATTGTATCCCCTACATCATATTGCAGAAGCAGATCCACCATATGCTTCCAGGACTTGATGGGTGTATTGTTCATGTGCGTAATCACGTCACCCCGCTTGATTCCGGCTTTTTCAGCAGACGAATTCCGAACAACGCGATAGACCTTTACCTGATCCGTCAGGATGCTCTTTCGGTCCTGGCTGATGCCCAGAAACGCGCCTTCATATTTGACAACAGTCTCGCCCTTTTTGAGGCGCGGCAATACCGCGGCTATCCGATCCGACCGGGCGGCAGGACTGACGCCGGAATTGATTCCAGTCTGCCACTGCATCAATTCCGGCAAATCGAAAATACGCCCCAATACCGGACGGCGCGATATCGGATTGGCAGCAATACCCAGGAAGGCGCCATTCAAACCGATTACCGGTCCGCCGGAATTACCAAAATTGATAATCGCGTCGATCTGAAATCCATTGCCCCGGGAACGTTTATCCACGCTTACAACCCCTGTATTCACTGTGTAGTCATAAATTCCGGGATCCGGCATTGCGCCCATCACAAGGACCGACTGTCCGGTCCGGGGATCCGCTGCGACCTTGGTGATGTCGTAATGCGCTGTCAGGTTCTTTATCCCCTCGATTTTTAAAAGAGCAATCTGCATGGGGATATGTCTGGCCACAATCTTTGCCGTATACTCTTTACCACTCTTCAGGACTGCGGTAATGGATTGAATCTCGTTCCGCTCTCTGTTGAAGTCATGGCCTCCGTATTTCAGCAGGTCTTCGTTTACGTTATTCTTTAATTCATACGTCAGCAATCCCTGGTTCTTATGAATGAAAACGGAATCTTCTTCAATATTAAAAAGGCTCGTCAGTATATACCCGTCAGATGAAATAAGCACACCGGTGACCGGTTCAACAGGTCTGCGAAACTGCTGGTTTGCGGCAACAATTTTGTCCGCTCTGAAAAAGTTATTGATTATTTGTCTCGCTTGCCTCTCCTCCAGCTTGCTTACTTCATGCGCCACTACTGACCACAGTCGTCCCGGCAGTTCCTCAGGAGCATATTTGCGCTTAATCTTGAGCTGAACCAGGGCATCGGAAATCTTCCGCAGCTTATCAGCCAGCTGTTTGGCCTGAAGCCGGTTGCTGGTCGGCTTACTCAGCGGATGATGATGTAGTGTGACTTTATTTTCTTTAAAATGTTTCAGCCGCTCCAGTATTCTAGATACAGGAACCGCCACCCCCTGCCATCGGAGATGCGAATAGCTCAAAGAAACAATCCCTACGAGCTGTCCCTGGGAATTCAGCAACGGCCCCCCGTCCTGTCCCGGATTAATAGATGCATCCGTCTCAATGGCCAAACCGGAATAGGAGCTTTGGCGTTTAGAACTCTTTACGTTATAGATCCCACTGATTACCCCTGCGCTGAAGGACGCATTTTCTCCCAGCCGAATCATGTTGTTGGCATTGCCGAACGAATATGCGGGTTCTCCTATTAAAGGCATCTTATCTGTAACCGGTATGCACCTGAGGTTTTCCGCATCAACTTTAATCAACGAGGATTCGACCTCTTCATTGATTTCAATGATCTCCGCCTTGGTTTTTCGATGATCGGTAAAATAGACTTCTACCTCGCATCCTTCCGGAACTACTGTCGTGGAGGTAAGTATATAGCCATCCGGAGATACAACCACACCGGTTCCATAATAACTCTCGTATTTGCCACGCTTGCAGTAAATGCCCACGGTTGCCTCATTGCCGACCTTCGCAACATATTGAATAATTTTTGACGCGTGAAGCTTTCCAATAAAAACCGAAGCGGTTAGCGCAACGATCCATATTACACGGATAATCGTTTTATGTTTCATGCGAATTCTACTCCTTGCTATTTGTCTGAGGTTTGATCGTTATTCGTTCTGCATGTATGTGTTCATTCCTTCTGACAATGTCCAATGCAGGTTTCCGTTGTCACGTTGCCCCATGAAAAAATCAACATCCGGCTCTGCGGCAGAACGCTCTTTGGATGCATCCGGCCCCAGCACGGAAAAGGCAGTCGCATAGGCATCGGCACGAACAGCGTCCTGTGCAATAACGGTTACAGACGGACAGTGGTCGGCCGGCATTCCGTTTCGTGGATCAATAATATGACTGTACTTCCTGCCCTGGATCGTTGTATACCGTTCATAATTCCCGGAGGTGGCAACTGCGGCGTCTGTAAGACGAAGGGTTCGGATAATCCGGCTGGGCGTTTCAGGATCTTTAATCCCGACAATAAAAGGATCCTCCGGACTGCCGCCGAATACACGCAAGTCACCGCCGACATTAACCAGTCCTCTCTGTATATTGCCGGCTTTTAAGAGGGAAACAAGGCTGTCAACCATGTATCCCTTGGAGATTCCGCCCAGATCAATTTGTACATTCCTGTCAGTAAATACCACGGTTTGCTTCTCTTTGTCTAAAATAATATGATGCGAACCTGTATGAGCGAGAATCTTTTGTATGGTATCCGTATTCGGAATTTTATCCTCTTTCTCAGCATTCTTCCAGAGAGTAATCAGTGGCACGACTGTAATGTCAAAGGCGCCGCCGGTTTGCTCACTCAATTCCATCGCACTCTTAAGCAGCAAAATGGTGTCCGCGGATACTGCGACCGGTTTGTTTGGAGCATTCCGGTTAATACGTGAGATTTCGCTGTCGCTGCGATAGCGATTGAACAAGACTTCCAGGGCTTTGAGCTGTTCTCTGCATCCATCAAGGACACGTTCCACAGTTGCGGACGTATCGTATACCTTAATCTCAACAGGGATTATACCGGCAATGCGCCACCGGAAGATTTTCTCGGTGCGTACCCGGGGAGAGCTGACCAGAAACGAAAGAACAGCCAAAGCAGGGATGGCACTGGCAAGCAGTAATTTTTTCCGCATGATACCAATTGATTACATGTCGTGAATTGTTTTTCCTTCACCTACGGTAAACGCAGCTTTGTAGGTAAAGAGTCTGGGAACATTGTCTTTGGAGTTAACGGGCAGCAGATTTATGTATGCCTGAATCGCAATCCTGGTGCCTGCGGGACGGGAGATATTCTCTGGAAAATCAATTGTTGCAGTAACGGTTTCCTGCTTGACGGCCAGTTCTGCCTCTCTGCCCGTAAGTAATTCAACTCCTTCCGCAGCCTTTCGATATTTCAATACCTTCTTTTCCCATCCTTCTCCCTCCGGCACAATACCAACCAGAACGAGATTCATTCCCGCTACTCTGCGACCACAGACGGTCAGCGATATATCAAGTTTACGGTCTTTCACGCGATATGCAATACGCCGAATCCCAGTGACCGGTTTGGGTTCCAGCTTGACCAGTGTCCAGTCCTTTTCCAGAGTGGGAAGGGCAAAACTCTTACCCGAACCGATAAACTCCCGCCACTCAGCAAGGATTTTATCTTCACCGGACAGATTCATCCACGTTATTATATTATATCCAATAAGAAAAACAAAGATGATGGCAAAAAGACCTGCCGCTACCTTGCCGTAGGGAAAATTGAGCAACCGGTCGATAATTTTGGATCCCTCGGAAGAATTGAATTGTCTGGCCGACATGGACGCAACCGCTTTTTCCTTTGCGTCTTTGAGCTGAGATGTAGACATTGCGCGAACAATGGAACTGTCGCTATTCCCTCCGCCGACCTTCCTTTTTTTTAGTTTCCCAACCCCCGCTGGAGTCGTAGAATCATTCTTTTGCGTAAAAAGGCCTTTAACCCTGGATGCGGGGACCCAGTTTTTTTTGTCAACGGAAACTCGCGTATTGGGCTGTATTCTTCCATCACGGGCAAGGGCACGCAATTTTTCAGAACTGACAGGTCCGGCGACTTTGTTCTGCTGTTTTATATAGAATTTCCTGGCCATCATGCACCTTGTCTGCCCGTCTGCAGTTATAAGAATTTTCGAACGTAACGAACCTCAGGCTTTGAGCGCCTCAGCGCCACCCACAACCTCAGAAACTTCCTGTGTAATACTTGCTTGTCGTGCCCGGTTGTAAAACTTGGTCAGGTCACGAATTAAATCCGTGGCATTTTTTGTCGCTGAATCCATGGCAGCCATCCGGGCGCCGAGTTCGGCGGAATAGGTCTCGATCAAGGTCCGATACAACTGTACGGTAAGCGCCTTGGTCAGCAATGTGTTGCAGATCGCTTCCAGAGAAGGTTCGTATTTATACACGACTCGTTTTTCATCGTCCTTTTCAAATAAGTCCGCATCCAGCGGAAGCGCTTTGATACTCACCAGCCGCTGTTGGATTTTGGTTACGAATTCGTTGTACACGAAGTACACTTCATCGACAACCCGATCTGTAAACAGACCTGTAATCTTATCGCAAATAGTACGGACAAGCGTAAAGCTGAGATCATCGTAAATATCGGTATAGGCCTGGACAACGTCGTAATTTCGTTTTCGAAAAAAACTGCGTCCCTTTTTTCCAATGGTCAGAATTTTGACATTCCGGGGGCTGTTCTCTTCAATAGTTGTGATGGCCTTTCGGAACACATTGGAGTTAAAGGCGCCGCAAAGTCCCCGGTCACCGGAGAAAACAACCAGTCCAATGGTTTTGACATCCCGTTTCTCCATCAGCGGCTGACTCTGCGGAATCACGTCGGGCAGAATATGCGACAGCATGCTCCGGGTCTGCTCGGCAAAAGGGCGAATGGATTTCAAGTCCTGTTGAATCCGGTTGAGACGGGCCGCTGAAACCATTTTCATTGCGCTGGTAATCTGGCGGGTGTTGCGGACACTTGAAATTCTTGTCTTAATGTCATTTTCTTTTCCCAAAGCACTATCCTGTTCTGAATTGTTTTTTGAATTCTTCTACCGTGTTCTTGAGTGCGGCTTCAATTTCTTCAGTTACTTCCTTCTTCTCAAGAATCTCCTTCATCAGGTCGTCTTTATCCGAATGCATGAACTTGAGAAATTCTTCTTCAAACTTCTGGATGTCATCCACAGCAATATCATCCAGAAATCCGTTGATTCCGCAGTAGATTACAATAATCTGATCCTGAACATCCATGGGGGAATACTGTCCCTGCTTTAGAATCTCAACCAGGCAGCGTCCTCGCTGAAGCTGTCTCTGGGTGGCTTCATCCAGATCCGAACCGAACTGGGCAAAGGCCTCCAGTTCACGAAACTGAGCCAGGTCCAGGCGAAGGCGTCCGGCAACTTTTTTCATGGCCTTAACCTGGGCGTTTCCTCCGACTCGGGATACGGAAAGACCAACGTTGATCGCAGGTCGAATGCCTCTGTAGAACAAGTCGGTTTCAAGGTAAATCTGACCGTCGGTAATGGAGATGACATTGGTTGGAATATAGGCATCCACACTGCCTTCCTGCGTTTCAATCACCGGAAGCGCGGTCAGGGATCCACCACCGCGGGACTCATTCAGTTTGCACGCCCGTTCGAGCAGTCTGGAATGCAGGTAGAATACATCGCCCGGGTAGGCTTCACGTCCCGGCGGTCTCCGGAGCAGCAGGGACATCTCCCTGTATGCGGCCGCATGCTTGGACAGGTCATCATAAATCACAAGTACATCCCGTCCCGCCTCCAGAAATTCTTCCCCGATCGCGCAGCCGGAGTACGGAGCGATGTACAGAAGCGAGGCCGGTTCACTGGCAGTGGCCGAAACAATAACCGAGTAGTCCATGGCCCCGTATTCCCGAAGTGTCTTTTCCACCATCGCCACAGTGGACGTCTTCTGTCCGATGGCTACATACACACATACGACGTCTTCGTTCTTCTGATTGATAATTGTGTCAATGGCCAGTGCGGTCTTACCGGTCTGTCGGTCACCGATAATCAGTTCGCGTTGACCTCGACCGATGGGCGTCAGAGAGTCGATTGCCTTGATACCAGTTTGAAGGGGTTTTTTTACCGGTTCTCTTTCCACAATACCAGGAGCGATCCGCTCAACATTACGGAATTTATCCGTTTTGATCTCCCCCCTGCCGTCAATCGCCTGGCCCAGTGCATTAACCGTTCGTCCAAGAAACTCCTCTCCGACCGGCACGGAGATAATTCTTCCTGTCCGTTTGGCAGTATCGCCTTCCTTGACCTTAACACCGTCACCGAGAATAACAACACCTACGTTATCTTCTTCCAGGTTCAGCACGACCCCGTACACGGAACTGGGAAACTCGATAAGTTCCGCAGAAACTGCGTTCTCAAGACCATAGACACGTGCAATATTATCGCCGGCTTCAAGAACTTCACCAACCTCATGCACGTCAATTTTGGTTTCAAAGGATTCAATCTGCTGTCGGATGACCGAACTGACTTCTTCGGGACTTATTTTCATTATGGGAACTCCGTAGTAAAAGGTCTGAAATTTGGATACGTATTCTAATAAAAAAATGATCCAAGTCAATCAAAATCAGACAGTAACCTGTATAAATTTCTACCAGCCCGGTTAGTTTTTTGTCAGAATGACAAACCGCAGCAAGCCGCCTATCCCTTAATCAATTGTCAAATAATAAGTAACATACTTGGCACTCCAGTTGCATATATTTTTAATGAAATTCAGAAGACTGTTCTAAGGAGAGAAAAATGATACGCTTGGATCGAATGACCATTAAGGCGCGTGAATTAGTTGAAAACGCTACCCATGAAGCCGCCGAACGAAACAACCCACAGGTCGAACCGCTTCATCTGCTTTCGAGCATGATCCGCCAGGATGACGGCTTGTTTGCCTCCGTCGCAGTCAAAGCCGGCATTGACCGAAATAAAATTCGTTCTGATACAGAACAGGCTCTGGACAACCTTCCTTCGGTTTCCGGATCTCAGGCCGAGACCTATATTTCACCTGCGTTCAAGGAGTTAATCAGTACGGCATTCACTGAAGCAGAAAACTGGAAAGATGAATATGTGAGTGTAGAGCACATCCTGCTTGCCATCCTCAACAATCCATCGGATGGGGCTGGGAAAATTCTCATCACCGCCGGGCTGGACAAGAATACTGTACTGCAGGTACTGACCGAGGTGCGTGGAGATCAAAAGGTGACCGATGAAAATCCTGAAGAAAAATACGAAGCGCTGAAAAAATACAGCCGGGACCTGACCAACCTTGCCTCCAAGGGAAAGCTCGATCCGGTCATCGGCCGGGACTCGGAAATCCGACGCATCATGCAGGTCCTTTCGCGCCGGACCAAAAATAATCCCGTGCTGATTGGTGAACCCGGCGTAGGAAAGACCGCGCTGGCCGAAGGACTGGCCCTTCGTATCGCACGGGGCGATGTGCCGGACGGACTGAAAAACAAACGTATCATTGCCCTGGACATGGCTGCGGTTCTTGCCGGAGCCAAATACCGCGGCCAGTTTGAGGAGCGTCTTAAGGCGGTAGTCAATGAAGTTGTCAAGGCTGAAGGACAAATCATCATGTTTATTGATGAGATCCATTCCATAGTCGGCGCAGGACGCACCGAGGGTTCACAGGACGCAGCCAACATTCTAAAGCCGGCACTGGCCAAGGGCCAGCTGCGGTGCATCGGCGCAACCACGCTGGATGAATACAGAAAATATATTGAAAAAGATGCGGCACTGGAACGCCGATTTCAACCGGTACTGGTCACCGAACCCACAGTGGAAGACACCATCGCTATTCTCCGCGGGCTCAAAGAGATGTATGAAACCCACCATGGCGTACGGATTTCCGATGCAGCCATTGTGGCGGCCGCGCATTTCTCAGACCGGTATATCGCGGATCGGTTTCTACCGGACAAGGCCATCGACCTGATTGATGAATCCGCCTCACACCTGCGCATTGATATGGATTCCATGCCCGAGGAAATTGATCGTATCGAACGAAGGCTCCGGCATATAGAGGTTGAAAAGCAGGCGCTTAAGAAAGAAAAGGACAAGGCTTCCAAAGAACAGCTGGAAAACATCAATAAAGAGTCCGCCAATCTTAAGGAACAGGCCAGTGAACTCAAAGCCCACTGGCAGAACGAACGGGACCTGATCAACAGCCTGCGCAGTCTGAAGGAAGAATTGGAAAATATCCGCTCCGAAGCGGACAGGTCTGAACGGCAAGGTCAGTATGAAAAAGCAGCTGAACTCAAATACGGAAGCATCCCCAAAACCGAACAGGCGATTGAAAACATTCAGAAGGAACTCGACAATCTTCAGCAGGAACGTAGAATGCTTCGTGAGGAAGTCGGAGAAGAGGACATTGCCAATATTGTCTCCCGGTGGACCGGTATTCCAATGGATAAAATGATGCAGGGTGAAAAAGAAAAGCTTCTGGAAATGGAGGCCAACCTGCGAAAACGCGTCATCGCTCAGGACCACGCCCTTAAAGCAGTATCGGACTCCATCCGCAGGGCACGGGCCGGCATCCACGATCCGGCAAGGCCAATCGGCTCCTTTATTTTTCTTGGGCCGACCGGCGTAGGAAAAACCGAACTGGCCCGTGCGCTGGCTGAGTTTCTCTTTGATGATGAAAATGTCATGATCCGTATGGACATGTCTGAATTCATGGAAAAACACTCGGTGTCTAAAATGATCGGGGCACCTCCCGGGTATGTCGGGTACGACGAAGGCGGAGCCCTCACAGAAAAAATTCGTAGAAAACCCTACAGTGTAATTCTGCTGGATGAAATTGAGAAGGCACATTATGATGTTTTCAATATACTTCTCCAGATTCTTGATGACGGCCGGCTGACAGACTCGCACGGACGGACGGTTCACTTCAACAACTGCGTGGTGATTATGACATCCAATATCGGCACGGAAATCATTCAGTCACCCGACCTTACGGAACATGACCGTGAGGAAAAAGTGCTCCAGCGTCTGCGAGAGCACTTCCGTCCGGAATTTCTCAACCGAGTGGATGAAATCATTCCCTTTCACAGCCTGAGCAAAGAGAACATTGTTCATATTGTGGATATCCAGCTGGACGGACTTCGCCGGATACTTTTCGATAGAAAGCTCGGTCTCTCTGTGGATGAACAGGCGAAACAAAAACTCGCTGAACTGGGATTTGACCCGGTGTTCGGTGCCAGGCCCTTAAAACGGGTCATTCAGAATAAAATCCAGAACGCGATTGCCGGCATGATTCTCGAAGGCAGTGTCAATAAAGGTGATACACTGCACGTTACCACTGGAACACAGGAGGATTTCAGTATTACAACTTAAAAACATTTCCAGTCAATATTAGCCATAACCTCCTGTCTGAACGGCATATCGGGCTGAACTTTTCTGCGGTTGCATCCAAAAGATCAAATTCAGAATTTTCAAAACTATGACTTGACAAACCGCGTCTAATGTGTATGATACCCTACTCTGCATGTTAGCTGCAAGGTCAAATCAAGTGGGGACATAGCTCAGGTGGTAGAGCAACTGCCTTTTAAGCAGTGGGTCGAAGGTTCGAGTCCTTCTGTCCTCACTTTTCCTCTTTTTAAGAAAAGGGTCCCCATGGCAAAACGAAACAGCGGAACCATCTGGTTTTTTCTGATACTTGTAATCGCAGCAGGCGCTGCCATCTATTTCATTTACCCGGATAAGATAAAAGGCCTTTTCGTAGAAAAAGAAAAACCTGCCTTAACCCAGCCTGGAGATACTGTCAAAAAAGAGGAAGCGCCAAAGAAAACACCTCCTGAACCCGACACCACACAATGGGGCAAGGCCCTTTCCGACGGTGACTATGATAAAGCACTTTCCATGGTCAAAACCGGGTTGGAAGACAAAAAAATTAAAAACATACCTGCGGCCCTGCTTGTTGCCGGCAAAGCCGGTTCTGCGGCCAACAAACCCGATGAAGCAGCCGGTTATCTCAACCAGGTACTGACGGATCATCCGCAGAGCCTGGAGGCACCGGAGGCCATGGCCGAACTGCTTAAACTGCGCTTTGACACCGGCAAACTGCCTGAATCTTTTACCCTTCTCCAGACTGCCGCAGAAAAATATCCCCAAAATCAAACCATTGGTTCAGTGTGCGAACAAATCGGCCCCAAGCTCTACGCCCGTTATAAAAATGATAAAAGTCAGTGGTGGAATGTCCGCCTGGCCTATGCGCTTGCGTACAACAGCGCAGCGGACAAGGCAACCCAGAAAAAATATGCAACAGTTCTCAAGGAACTCAACGACTACCTGATTTTTTCTCCGGCACACATCAATTCATATCCCATTCACCAGGTAGCTCCCGGAGAAAATCTGAAGAGTATTGGAAAGAAATACAACTGTACGGCTGAACTCATTCAGCAGACCAATACCATTAAAGATCCCAAGAGGCTTCAGGTCGGTGATCGCCTTAAAATTATCACGGGTACGGCTTCTGTTGTTGTGTCCAAAAAAGAATTCAAGCTGGTTCTTTTTCTTGACAAACTCTTTGTCCGGGAATACCCTGTGGGACTCGGCAAAATGAACAAAACACCGGAAGGTGAATTCAAGGTAACCACACGGGACATTGAACCGAACTGGTTTTTCAATGGTGAGCGAATTCCCTACGGTGACAAGCGAAATTTGCTGGGCACCCGATGGATCGGACTCAGCATCAAGAGTTACGGCATTCATGGTACCTGGGAACCCAAAACCATTGGCCAGGCATCCTCAAACGGCTGCGTCCGAATGCTGAACAAGGACGTAGAAGAACTCTATAAATTCCTGCAAACTGGAGATACCGTTGTCATTCAGTAAACCTGCGTTATGGATCAGGCTTGCTCTGTTTGGCGCCTGCCTGCTGTCTTTCCGTTATTATTCTGCTTCTGCGAATAAGACCCAGCCTTATCCGCTGCTGATGAACCACATTGCGGCATACGTGGAGACCTATTACATCAACCCGGAGCGGATCAACCCGGAAAAAATGCTCACCCACTACGCCCGCGCTTTGGAACGATCGGTCAAAGAATTCAAATGTGATTACCTGAAAAAAAACAAACAGGTAATCCTTTCCATGGGTACACACTCCACGAGTATTAAAATTAAACGACTCGTCCGGATGTCGGACTTCAGCATTGTTGCAGAACAGATCTTTAACTTTGTACGAACCAAGTATACCGGAGAGCGGGACATCCACTATATTCACTATGCAGCAGCACGCGCTGCCCTGTCCACTCTGGATCCGCACAGCACGGTGTTTACCGCGGACGAGACCAAAGAGTTCTTTATCAAAACCAGTGGCAATTTCGAAGGCGTAGGCATGGTCATCGGTATTAAAAATAATATCCTGACCGCAGTAGCGCCGATCAAGGGATCACCAGCCTTACGAGCCGGTATTCAATCCGGAGACCGGATCATGGCCATTGACAATGTGCCGACCATAAACATGTCCATCATGGAAGCTGTTCACCGCATCCGGGGGCCCAAAGGAACCAAGGTGGTTCTGAAAGTTCAGCGGAAAGGAATTGACAAATGGATGAACGTGCCCATTATCCGGGACAAGATTAATGTTCCAAGTGTTACGGCGGCCTGTATCAATGGCGGGATCGGTTACATCCAGATCTCGCAGTTCAAGGGAAACACACTCAGCCAGCTCAAGAAAAAACTCGTGGCCCTCCATTCCGGAGAACTCTCACCGATTCATACGGACGGAACCAAAGTCAACGATCCGGCGGTGCCCAAACTCAAGGGTCTGATACTGGATTTTCGAAAAAACAGCGGCGGCCTGCTGGATCAGGCTGTGAAAATTGCTGACCTGTTTCTAAAAAAAGGAACCATTGTCATTACCGCTACATCCAACAGGAAATCCAAGGAAACCGCATCTGCGCCGGGTACAGAAGGTGATTACCCCCTGATCCTTCTAATTAATAACGGCAGCGCAAGCGCTTCGGAAATTGTTACCGGCGCCCTGAAAAAAAATAATCGCGCCCTGCTTATGGGACGAAAAACTTTTGGAAAAGGTTCTATTCAAAATCCCTTTCAGCTGAACAACAATGCCATGCTTAAACTCACCATCGGTGAGTACCTTCTTCCTGGCGGCGTATCCATTCAAAACCACGGTGTATATCCGGATATCCGTTTTGACAAGGTGGTGGTAGAAAAAGACAAGTTTAATATCATCCCGGACACCCCCGTATTTCTTGAAAAAGACTTTGACATTCATTTACCGGACGGAGAAGTTGCACCGGAAGAAAAATGTCCTTTCATCCTCTCCACACTGATACGCAAAGAGAAAAGCACCGAAGACAAAAAGAAAGATGAAGATTCGGACAACGATACCCGAAAAATTTACAAAGATGAATTTGACTTCACAAAAGATCCAGATGTGCTTGCTGCAGTTGAAATTATTCAAAAGTGGCCTGAAGACAAAGAATGGTCGCGAGAAGCCGCCCTGGCCGATGAAAATCAAATCATTCGCTCCATCATCAAGCGGGAAACCAATAAAATTTCCGTAGCTCTCAAAGAAAAATACAGCATTGCCTGGGCGGTCGGTCCGTCTTCAGATTCCCCGAAAATAAGAATATCCCGGCCCAAGACGCTTTCTCAAGCCAAGGCGGGCGGAACCGCTGACGTTGAACTCAGCATCACAAACAACAGCGATAAACCTCTGTACCGTGTCCATGGAATTCCGGATTCGGAAAAGTATTACCTTTCCAATTATGAAGACAATCGCGAATTCATATGGGGCCTGATAAAACCGGGCCAAACCGTCAAGGCAACCGCCCGATTCAAAATTCCAGAATACCTGGATACACGCCGTGAAACCGTGAATGTGGATATCTTTGATGTGGACAATAAAATTGGCCACACGGAATTCCCGGTGGAAATTCTCAGTATCCCCCATCCTGAATTCAAATGCTCATACATCCTGCATGACGGAGGTTCAGAGAACTCCAAAGGCAACACAGATGGAAAACTTCAGGTCGGGGAACTCATTGAAATTAAATGCAGCGTAACCAACACTGGCAAAATCGAAAGCAAGGAAAACGAGCTTGTTGTTCTGTTTAAGAGTGAAAAATATAAAGGGGACAAACCGATCATACTGAAAAAAGGGTATTACAACGATGTGGCTATTCCCCAGGGAGCGACAAAAGAATTCTCCTTTACATTTGAAGTCGGTAAACCCGCTCAAACCAAGTTTCCTGTCATGCACATCCAGATCAAAGACTATACCTACAGTGAAATCCTTGATATCCCCATCAAGAACATCAAGGTAAACTACACTCCTCTTTGCAACCAGACGTTTCACGCTGTAAAGCCCGGGATTCAAATCCTCAGTCCACAATCACCGAAAAACGCTGCAGTTGTCTCTGAAAAACCATCCTTTCATTTGAAGATATCGGACACAGAAACCAGTCCGGCTGATTGTTTGTACTTGTATAACGGCAAGGACAAGGCCGCTTACATTTCTCG